>NZ_JBHTVC010000075.1:1763-21984 GCF_042793275.1 Isoptericola sp. NPDC056578 | reverse complement strand
CCTCCGTGGAGGTGCCGGGCCCGTTCGTCCGTGCGGTCCGCCGTCAGGCGGACGACGTCACTTCTTGTTGCGACGCTGGTGACGCGTCTTCCGCAGCAGCTTGCGGTGCTTCTTCTTCGCCATGCGCTTGCGGCGCTTCTTGATGACGGAGCCCATGAGGTCCTCACAATGCTTGTCGGTCGGTGGAACACGGTTGGTCCCAGGAGCCCTGTCTCCAGGAGCAGCCGACCAACGCGGAAAAGTCCGTCCCCCAGGGTACCCGATGCCCGGCGTCCTCCCGACCGTCGCCCGTCCGACCGACGCCGTGACGTCAGTCGCGGTACGGGTCCAGCCCCCACGTGGGGAACACGTGCCGCCGGGTGGCGAGGATCGCGCGGTCGACGTCGTCGGCCGGGTCGTAGCCGTCCGCCCAGGGACGCCACTCGACGTCGCCGCTGCCGAGGCGCTCGGCCGGGTCCAGCCCGGACAGCTCCTCGACCTCGCGCCGCCAGGACTCCGGCAGCTCGATGCCGATCGCCAGCGGCGCGTGCGCCGCCTCCGCCACCAGGCTCGCCCACACCAGCGGCACGACGTCGACCACGGCGTACCCGCCGCCGCCGAGGGCGACCCAGCGGCCGTCGGCGAGCTCGTGCGCCAGGTCGTGCACCCAGCGCGCCGCGGTGCGCTGCGCGCCGACGCCCACGTTCAGGTCGGTGAGCGGGTCGTTGCCGTGCGCGTCGCAGCCGTGCTGCGACACGATCACCTGCGGACGGAACTCGCGCACCACCGCGGGCACGACGGCGTCCACCGCGCGCAGCCAGTGCGCGCCGTCGGTGCGTGGCGGCAGCGCCACGTTCACCGCGGTGCCCTGCGCCGCCGTCCCGCCGGTGTCGCCGGCGTTGCCGCTGCCCGGGAACAGCGTGTGTCCGTCCTGGTGCACGGAGACGGTGAGCACGCGCGGGTCGTCCCAGAAGATCGCCTCGACGCCGTCGCCGTGGTGGGCGTCCAGGTCGACGTACGCGACCCGTTCGGCCCCGAGGTCGAGCAGCCGCCGCACGGCCGCCGCGGCGTCGTTGTAGATGCAGAACCCGGACGCCGCGCCGCGCTGGGCGTGGTGCATCCCGCCGGCGATGTTCACGCCGTGGGCGACCCGCCCCGACCACACGGACTCCGCCGCGTCCACCGACGCCGCGACCAGGCGGGCCGCGGCCTCGTGCATCGCCGGGAACACCGGGTCGTCCTCGGTGCCGAGTCCGCGCGCCGGGTCCGGGGTGCCGTCCGCGGCCGCCCGCCGCACCGCCGCGACGTACGCGGCGTCGTGCACCGTCTCGATGAGCGCGTCGGGTGCGGGCTCGACGTCGGCCGTCTCCAGGGTGGGCTCGTCGAGCAGCCCGAGCTCCGCCACGAGCCGCATCGTGAGGTCGAGGCGGGCGGGCGCCATGGGGTGCCCGGGGCCGAAGTCGTAACGCAGGAGCTCGGGGCTCCACAGCAGCCGGGCGACGCGCATCCCGTCACGGTAGCCGACGGCGTGGCAGGCTGTGCCCAGCGACTGAGGGGCGAGAGGGGACAGGGTGCCGGGGAGCTGGGGCGGTCGCGCGCTCGCGCTGCGCGGATGGGCGAACCGCGCGGCCCGCGAGTACCCCGCCCGCCTCGCGATGACGGTCTTCGCGGCCGTCATCACCGTGATCTGGCTGCTGCTGCTGACCCCGTGGGCGACGGCGTCCGGCCGCGGCGCCTCCGTCGTCGACGCCTTCTTCACCGCGACGTCGGCCGTCTGCGTCACGGGACTCGTCGTGCAGGACACCGCGACCTACTGGTCCGAGTTCGGTCACGTCGTCATCCTCGTCGGCATCAAGGTGGGCGGCCTGGGCGTGATGACGCTCGCCTCGCTGCTCGGCCTCGCCGTGTCGCGCCGGCTGGGCCTCACCCAGAAGCTCCTCACCGCCTCGGAGACGAAGACGGAGCGGCTCGGCGAGGTCGGCGCGCTCCTGCAGACGATCATCATCACGGCCACCAGCATCGAGCTGATCCTGTCGCTGCTGCTGTTCCCCCGCTTCCTCGTCCTCGGCGACCACGCCGGGACGGCCGCGTGGCACGCCCTCTTCTACGGCATCTCGTCGTTCAACAACGCCGGGTTCGTGCCCACCCCCGAGGGCCTGCTGCCCTTCGCGTCGGACTGGTTCGTGCTGGTGCCGATCGCCCTCGGCGTCTTCATCGGCTCCCTCGGCTTCCCCGTCATCCTCAACGTCATCACCAACCGCCGCCGCAAGCACAAGCACTGGGTGCGGGCCCTGTCGCTGCACACCAAGCTGACGGTGACCACCAGCCTCGCGCTCCTCGTGGCGGGCGCGCTGCTCATCGGCGCGCTGGAGTGGAACAACCCCGCGACGTTCGGCGACCAGAGCTTCGGCACCAAGATCCTGTCGTCGATCTTCGCCTCGGTGATGCCACGCTCGGCGGGCTTCAGCTCCGTGCCCGTGCACGAGATGACGCAGGAGACGTGGCTCCTCACCGACGCCCTGATGTTCGTGGGCGGCGGCTCGGCGTCGACCGCGGGTGGCATCAAGGTCACGACGTTCGCCGTCATGCTGCTCGCGATCGTCGCCGAGGCGCGCGGCGACGCCGACACCGAGGTGTTCGGCCGGCGCATCCCCCGCGACACCCTGCGGCTGTCCATCGCGGTGGTCTTCGTGGGCGCCACCGCCGTGCTCGTGTCGTGCCTCGCGCTGCTGCGCATGACCGACCTGCGGCTGTCCGAGGCGCTGTTCGAGGTGATCTCCGCCTACGCCACGGTGGGCCTGTCCACCGGCGTCACCGCGTCCCTGCCCGACGGCGCGAAGTACCTGCTCGCCGGCCTGATGTTCGTGGGGCGCGTGGGCGTCATCTCGCTGCTCGGCGCCCTGGCCCTGCGCGACCGGCGTCGCATCGTACGCTTCCCCGAGGAGCGCCCGATCATCGGGTGACCTCGCACCGACGACCCGTCTGACAGAGGAGAACCGTGGCGGAGAAGAAGGCTCCCGCGCGCGACGCGGGCGTGCTCGTGATCGGCCTCGGCCGCTTCGGCTCCTCGCTCGCGACGACGCTGGACCGGCTGGGGCAGGACGTGCTCGCCGTCGAGCGCGACGAGAAGCTCGTGGCGCAGTGGTCCGGGCGGCTGCCGCTGGTCGAGGCGGACGCGTCCGAGTCGGAGGCGCTGATCCAGCTCGGCGCGAAGGACTTCGGCGTCGCCGTGGTGGGCGTCGGCACCGAGCTCGAGGCGTCCGTGCTCATCACCGCGAACCTCGTGGACCTCGGCACCCCGCAGATCTGGTCGAAGGCCATCTCCGCCGAGCACGGCCGCATCCTCACCCGCATCGGCGCGCACCACGTCGTCTACCCCGAGGCCGACGCCGGCTCCCGCGTGGCGCACCTCGTGAGCGGCAAGATGCTCGACTACATCGAGGTGGAGGACGGCTTCACCATCGTCAAGATGCGCCCGCCGAAGGAGATGCAGGGCTTCACGCTCGCGCAGTCGGACATCCGCAAGCGGTACGGCGTCACCGTCATCGGCGTGAAGTCGCCCGGCGTGGAGTTCCAGTACGCGACGCCCGAGACCCGCGTGAGCGCCAACGACCTGCTGGTCTGCTCCGGCCACGCCGACCTGCTGGAGCGGTTCTCCGCGCGGCCCTGACCCGGGCGGGTGTTCGGCGACCGTTCATTCCGGCGCCACCGCTCGGCCAACGACGCCCGGCACGCTCGGGGTCCATGCGATCCCCTCGACGCGCCCTGCCCGCGCTGCTGCTGCTCCCCGCCCTCGCCGTCGTGCCCGCCTCCGCGGCCTGGGGTCACGGCCACGTGCCCGGCCATGGTCACGGGCGCGGCGTCGCGACCGTGACGACCGACGTCGAGACGCCCGTGCTGTACGACGACGAGGCGGGCGGCGCCGCGTCCGGCGACGACCCCGCGATCTGGGTGCACCCGGGCGACTCCCGGGACTCGCTGGTCCTCGCGACGGCGAAGGAGGGCGGCCTGCGCGTGTACGACACCGCGGGACGCGAGCTGCAGTCGCTCGCCGCGGACCCGGCGCCGCGGGCGGACGGCGTGCCCGGACGCTACAACAACGTGGACCTCGCCTACGGCCTGCGCGTGGGCGGCGAGCGGGTGGACGTCGCCGTCGTCTCCGACCGGTACAACGACCAGCTCCGGTTCTTCGCCGTCGACCCGGACGGCGCCGCCGCCGACGTGCCGCTCACGGAGATCACCGCGGCCGAGCAGGGCTTCCTCTTCCAGCCCGACCGCGCCGGCGTCGACTCCGAGCACACCGCGTACGGGCTGGCGGTGTGGCAGCCCCGCGACGGCGCGGCGTACGCGGTCGTCACGCAGGAGGGCACGACGGCGGTCGCGACCGCCCGCCTCGTCCCGCGCGCCGACGGCAGCGTCGGGTACGCGGACGTCGACCGCCTCGACCTGCCCGCGTCGTTCGACCTGCCCGACGGCGGCACGTGGACGCCGTGCGAGGAGCCGGGCGTGGGCCCGCAGCTCGAGGGGCTGTCGGTCGACCAGCGCACCGGCACGCTGTACGCCGCGCAGGAGGATGTCGGCCTGTGGCGCCTGCCGCTGCCGCTGGGGTCCGGCGAGCCACGGCTCGTCGACACGGTCACCGACTTCGGCGTCGAGGACGCCTACGACCCCGGGACCGAGGAGTGCTCCCCCGCCGACGGGTCGTCGCAGGAGGAGGCCGTCGCCGCGAACCCGTTCGGCGGCGACCTGCTCACCGCCGACGCCGAGGGTGTCGACGTCTACCACGGCCCAGGCCGCACGGGGTACGTCATCGTGTCCAGCCAGGGCGACGACACCTACGCCGTCTACTCCACGACGGGCCGCAACCAGGCGCTCGGTTCCTTCCGCGTCGCGGGGACGGACGGCGTGGACGACGTCAACGGCTCCGACGGCCTGGCCGTGACGAACCGCCCCGTCGGCCCGTACCGCCAGGGCCTGCTCGTCACGCACGACGAGCCGGAGACCGGCCCCGACGTCGATCCCGGCCGCGGCGACGCCACCGGGTTCTCGTACGTCGCCTGGGACGACGTCGCCGACGAGCTCGGGCTCGTCGTCAGCACCCGGGCCGGGAACGACCCGCGCTTCCGCTGACCACCCTGCGAGCGGCAGGTCAGGCGGTGCGACGGCGCAGGGTGGCCACGCCGAGGACGACGGCGCCGACGATGAACAGCGCGATGGCGCCGACGGCGCCCTGCACGTCCGCCCACTCGCCGCCGGCGGCGAGGGTCTGCATCGCCTCGACGGCGTAGGTGAGCGGGAAGACGCGCGAGAGCCACTCGAGGACCTCGGGCATCTGGTCGCGCGGCATGAGGAGCCCGCAGGTGATGAGCTGCGGGAAGATCACCGCGGGCATCATCTGCACGGCCTGGAACTCGGTGCGCGCGAGGGCGGAGGCGGCGAGGCCGAGGCAGCAGCCGAGGACGGCGTCGAGCATCCCCACGACCAGCACCAGCCACAACGGCCCGAGCACGTCCATCCCGACGGCGAGCGCGAAGCCCACGACCACCAGCGACTGCAGCAGGGCCAGGGCGGCGAACGCGAGCGCGTAGCCCGCCACGAAGTCGCCCTTGCGCAGCGGCGTCGTCATGAGCCGCTCGAGCGTGCCCGACTGCCGCTCGCGCAGGGTCGCGACGCTCGTCACCAGGAACATCACGATCAGCGGGAACAGCCCCACGAGCATCGGGCCGAACTGGTCGAGCACCGGCGTGCCGTCGAACATCCACGCGATGAGGCCGAGCAGCAGGCACGGCAGCACGAGGATGAGCGCGACGGTGCGACGGTCGAACCGGAGCTGGGCCAGCACGCGGCCCGCGGTCGTGGCGGTCAGCGTCATCGGGAGCCCTCCCCCGTCGTCGAGCCGGACGTCGCCGCCTGCTGGTCGATGAGCGCGAGGAAGGCCCGCTCGGCGTCGGGCGCACCCGTGGTGGCGAGCAGCTCGGCCGGCGTGGTGTCGGCGACGAGGGCCCCGTCGCGCAGCAGCAGGAGCCGGTCGCACTGGGTGGCCTCGTCCATGACGTGGCTGGAGACGAGCAGCGTGCGCCCTTCGCCCGCGAGCCGCCGGAACATCGCCCACAGGTCGCGGCGCAGCACGGGGTCGAGGCCGACGGTGGGCTCGTCGAGCACGAGGAGCTCGGGGTCGACGACCAGCGCGGCCGCGAGCGAGACCCGGGAGCGCTCGCCGCCGGACAGCGTGCCGACGCGCTGCTTCTCGTGCCCGCCCAGGTCGACGGTGGCGACGGCCCGCCGCACGGCCGCCTCCGCGCCCGCGCGGGGCAGGCCGGCGAGCCGGGCGAAGTAGCGCAGGTTCTGCACCACCGTGAGGTCGGTGTAGACGGAGGCCGCCTGGGTCACGTAGCCCACGCGGCGGCGCAGGCCCGGCGACCCGGCCGCCTCGCCGAGCACGGTCACCTCGCCCGTCACGCGGGCCTGGACGCCGACGACGGCGCGCAGCAGCGTCGTCTTGCCCGAGCCGGACGGGCCGAGCAGGCCCACCACCTGGCCGGCGGGCACCGTCACGTCCAGGCCGTCGATGATCGGCCGGCCGCCGCGCTCCACGCGCAGCCCCCGGACCCGCACCGCGGCGTCGCTATTCCCCATGTGGGGAATTGTGCTCCTCGCTCCCACGGGACGCAATGCCCTCGGGCAGGTCTCCCGTGAGGTAGCGCTGCACGGTCGGGCCGACGAGGGCCGCGACCCGGGCAGGCGGGAGGGTCGCCAGCGGGTCGATCGGCACGAGGAACCGCGTGAGGAGGACACCGACCATCTGCGACGCGACCAGCGCGGTGCGCAGGCGCGCGTCGTCGACGTCGAGCCGGCGCACGAGGGGCCCGAGCAGCTCGGCGCCCAGGAACTGCGGCAGCAGCGCGCGCAGCCCCGGGTCGGACATGACCGCGGGGACGACCAGCCGCACCGTCTCGCCGTAGTCCGTGTCCCACACCTCGACGACCGACCGCACCAGCCGCTCCCCCAGGCTCTCGACGGGGCCCTCGGCCGCCGCCCGCACGATCGCCGCCGGGTCGATGTCGACCAGGCCGAGGGAGGCGGTGAACAGGTGCGTCTTGTCGCCGAACCAGTGCCGCACCGTGCCCGGGTCGACGCCCGCGCGCCGCGCGACCGAGCGGACGGACGCCGCCTCGTAGCCGCGCTCGAGGAACTCCTGGCGCGCACCGGCCAGCACGACCTCGCGGGTCTCCTGACCCGCGGGACGCCTCCCCCGGCGCGCGGGGCCCCCGTCGTCCCGACCGCCCGTCACGACCGCTCCCCCCGTCGGACCGGCTCAGGCGTGCTCGGCGGCGAGCTCGCGGGACCGGTCGCGGGCCGCCTCGAGCGCGTCGAGGAACGCGGCGCGCACGCCGCCGTCGTCGAGCTTCCGCAGGGCCGCGACGGTGGTGCCGCCGGGCGAGGAGACCTTCTCGCGCAGCAGCACCGGGTGCTCCCCCGTCTCGTCGAGCAGCTTCGCCGAGCCGAGCACGGTCTCGACGGCGAGCCGGCGGGCGACGTCGCGCGTGAGGCCGAGCAGCACGCCCGCCTCCGCCATCGCGTCCACCACGTAAAACACGTACGCCGGGCCGGAGCCGGCCAGCGCGCCGAACGCGTCGATGTCCTTCTCGGCGACCCGGAAGACGTGCCCGGAGCCGGCGAGCACCTGCTCGACCAGCGCGACGTCGTCCTCGCGGGCGGCAGTGCCGCCGACCACGGCGGTGACCCCCGCGCCCACCAACGCGGGCGTGTTCGGCATCGCGCGGACGACGGGCGTGCCGGCGGGCAGGCGCTGCTCGAAGAACGACAGCGGCAGGCCTGCCGCCACGCTCACGACGACGGCGCCCGGCTCGAGCGAGTCGGCCACGCGGTCGAGCATCGCGCCGACGTCCTTGGGCTTCACCCCGATGACGACGACGTGCGCGCCCTCGACCGCGGCGACGTTGTCCGTCGTCGCGCGGACTCCGAACCGCTCGGTGAGGTGTGCCCCCCGCTCGGGCCGGCGCGAGGTGGCCACCACGTCCTGCGGCGCGACGCCCGCGGACAGCGCGCCCGCCAGCACCGCCTCGCCCATGTTCCCCGTGCCGAGGAACGCCATCTTCACGCCGCCCACCCGGTCCGTCGGGGCGCCGGCCTGCTCGTCAGTCTGCTCGCTCACGGGCACCACGGTACGTCGCCGCACCGGGCTCCCGCGCTCGTCCGGGGTGCACGGGGGCGGCGGCCACGGTTCCGGTCAACAAGCGAACCCGACCGACGACTTCAGGGTTTCAGACGGGCTCATGTCTGGTCACGAAGTACTGGGAACGATCTTCTGCCTCGGCCAGGAGTTCAGGGCCGGCGAACTCACGCATTCGCCCCCACCTGCGGGGAGAGCTCAGGAGGTTGTCCGTCACCCGCAGACTGATCATGTCCGCAAGGTAATCGCTCCCCGAGCTCAGGGTTCGTCCGATGACAAGCGCAGCCCTGGACACAACGTCCCTGTCCGGCACGACCGCGTCGAGAGCTGGCTCCAGGACCGCATTCATGAGCACGACCGAAGCCAGGGTGTAGGCGGAGACGCAGGTCTGCGGGGTGATTCCGAGATCCGACGCAAGCTCCCGCTCGTCGCGCTCAAGCGCGACGACCTCCCGGCGTACCTCGGGCAAGCACTCCCAGAGCAGCGAACGGAAGAATTCGTCGTCGGAGTCCGGTCGTCCTACAGCATCGGCTGGCCGCGTCATGTCAAAGGGGGTACGCGGAATAGAAGTCCTCGACCACGCCTGCCGGGCCGGTGGCCTGCAGCACCGCGGTGCCGTTGCGCCAGGTCACGACGGCGGCCCCCTCGGTCGAACCGGGCGTCACCACGTAGGCGCCGGTGGCCTTGCCGTCGACGGAGACCTCGCCCTCGCCGGTCGGCTCGCCCGCCGCCTTGACCAGCGCCTCGTACGCGGCGGTCGCCGCGTCGTCGTCCTCCCACTGACCGGCGTGCACCTGGACCGTCGTCGCGCCCTCGCCGTCGCCGTCCGCGTAGACGAGCCGCCAGGACTCGACCGCGTCCGCGTCGTCCTCCCAGGACTTGTCCTCCGTGACCTCGCGCAGCGCCAGCGCCAGTACCGAGTCCGGCTGCGCTTTGACGAACGCCGTCTGGTCCTTCGGGCGCCCGCTGGGCGAGATCGTCGGCGTCGGCACCGGCGCGGTCACGGTGGCCTGCGGCTCCGGCTCTCCCTTCGCGAACCCGGGCCACACGAACGCCGTGAGCAGCACGATCACCAGCACCAGCGCGCCCGCGGCCGACGCCACCACGATGCGCCGGCGCCGGAACACCTCCGGCGACGGGCGGCCGTTCCCGCCCGTGCGTGCCTGGCTCACGATGTCCTCCTGCGGGGTCGGCGGCGGTGCACGACGCAGCCTAGGGCGCGGCCTCCCGGATGCGTCGCGTCCGCCCGCCGCGTGTCGGTCGCCCGCGCGCCGGCGCCACCCGGCCCTGCGTGCTCAGCGCAGGAGGAGCTCGACGTCGGGATGGTCGGCGAAGACCTCGAGGACCAGCTCGGCGTAGGTCTTGCCACGCCCGGCCTCGAGGTCGTCGAGCCGCCCCTGGAACAGCGCGGTGTCGAACCGCGGGTCCGCGACCTTCGAGCGGTAGTACCCGCGCGTCGCGGCGAAGCCCAGGGCCTCGCGCGAGCGGGCGAAGCCGTGCCAGACGACGGTCAGCCGGTCCGCGCCGTGCGCCGCGCCGAAGCCGCCGTGCAGCAGGTCGTCCAGGGCGTCGAGGCTCGGGCCGAGCCGCCAGTCCTCCCCCGCCATGAACACGCGGTTCAGCTCGTCGTAGAACGTGGCGATGGAGTCGACCCGGTCGCCGTCGAGATGCAGCGTGCGATGGCCCGAGTCGTCGGCCCATCCGACCTCGTCGAACTCGGTGACCTCCGTGCGCCAGTACTCCGCGCCGTCGCGGGTGCGGTGCACGACGCCGAGGTCCACCAGCGCCCGCCGCACGCCGACGGGGTCGTCGGCGAGCCGCGCCAGCCGGTCGGTGAGCTCCCGCTCGCCGACGGTGTCGAGCAGCGCCGGCAGCGCCGCGTGCGCGAGCCAGCGTGCGACCGCGCGGCGGTGCTCCCGGCGCCGGGGCATCGTCTCCAGGCGGCCGTCGTGCAGGAACCGGCTCACGTCCGGGGAGGTCATGCCGCCATCATCGCGCGGTCGTCACGCACGGCGCTGTCGGTGCCGCCCCCTAGCGTCTGACGACGTGAGCACCACGACGTCGTCCCGCACCCGCGCCAAGCAGTCGCGCCCCGGCTACCGCTGCACCGAGTGCGGGTGGACGACCCCCAAGTGGGTGGGCCGGTGCGGCGAGTGCCAGGAGTGGGGCACGGTCACGGACGAGGGGCCCGCGTCGACCGGGCCGCGCACGGTCGCGACCAGCCCGGGGCGTGCCCCGGCGCGGCCGATCGGGGACATCGACGTCGCGGCCGCGCAGGCCGCGCCCACCCAGGTGCCGGAGCTGGACCGCGTGCTCGGCGGCGGCCTCGTGCCGGGCGCCGTCGTGCTGCTGGCCGGCGAGCCGGGCGTCGGCAAGTCGACCCTGCTGCTCGACGTCGCGGCCTCCTACGCGCGCGGCGCCGACGGCCGCGACGCGCGCACCGTCCTGTACGTGACGGGCGAGGAGTCCGCGGGGCAGGTGCGGCTGCGCGCCGAACGCGTGGGCGCGCTCGCGCCCACGCTGCTGCTCGCCGCCGAGACCGACCTCGGCACCGTGCTGGGCCACGTCGAGGCCAACGAGCCCGACCTGCTGGTCGTCGACTCCGTGCAGACCATCGCGTCCGCCGAGGTGGACGGCGCCCCCGGCGGCGTGAGCCAGGTGCGCGAGGTGGCGGCGTCGCTCATCGCCGTGGCCAAGTCCCGCCAGGTGCCCGTGCTGCTGGTCGGGCACGTCACCAAGGACGGCACCGTCGCCGGGCCGCGCACCCTGGAGCACCTGGTCGACGTCGTGTGCCAGTTCGAGGGCGACCGGCACTCGCGGCTGCGGATGGTCCGGGCCGTGAAGAACCGGTACGGCCCCACGGACGAGGTGGGCTGCTTCGAGCTGTCCGAGCGGGGCATCATCGGGCTCAGCGACCCGAGCGGGCTGTTCCTGTCCCACCTCGGCGCCGGCGTGCCCGGCACGTGCGTCACCGTGACGCTCGAGGGCCGCCGCCCGCTCGCCCTGGAGCTCCAGTCCCTGGTCGCGCCGTCGCCGCTCGCCAACCCGCGCCGCACGACGAGCGGCGTCGAGTCGTCGCGCCTCGCGATGATCCTCGCCGTCCTGCACCGGCACGCGGGCCTGCGCCTCGCCGACCAGGACGTCTACGTCTCCACCATCGGCGGCGCGCGCGTCACCGAGCCCGCCGCCGACCTCGCCACCGCGCTCGCGATCGTCTCCGCCCGCACCGGCGAGCCGCTGCCCACCGGCACCGTCGCGCTCGGAGAGGTCGGCCTCGCGGGCGACATCCGGCCCGTCACCGGGCTGGACCGTCGCGTCGGCGAGGCCGCCCGCCTGGGCTTCGTGCGCGCCGTCGTGCCCGCCGGGACGTCGGTCAAGGCGCCCGCCGGGATGCAGCTGCTCGAGGCCCGGCACCTCGCCGAGGCGGTCGAGCTCGCCGGGGTCGGCGTCCGATCGGCGGATCGCCGGGGCGAGTGACCCCTGACGTCGTAGGATTCCCCCGTGGCTCCCTCCTCCGTGCACTCCGATGCCCTGCTCAGGGAGACCCTCGCCGCGGTCGCCCCCGGCACCGAGCTGCGCGACGGGTTGGAACGCATCCTGCGCGGGCGCACCGGCGCGCTCATCGTGCTCGGGCTCGACAAGACGGTCGAGCAGATGTGCTCCGGCGGCTTCGAGCTGGACGTCCAGTTCTCCGCCACCCGGCTGCGTGAGCTGTCGAAGATGGACGGCGCGTGCGTCCTCGACCACGACGCCACCCGCATCCGCCGCGCCGCCGTGCAGCTGCTGCCCGACCCGTCGATCGAGACCAGCGAGTCCGGCACCCGCCACCGCACCGCGGAGCGCGTGGCCAAGCAGTCCGGCCTGCCCGTGATCTCGGTCAGCCAGTCGATGCGGATCATCGCGATCTACGTCGGCTCGCACCGGCACGTGCTGGAGGACCCGGACACCATCCTCGGCCGCGCCAACCAGGCCCTCGCCACCCTCGAGCGGTACCGCTCCCGCCTCGACGAGGTGTCCGGCACCCTGTCCGCGCTGGAGATCGAGGACCTCGTCACCGTGCGCGACGTGTGCTCCGTCGTCCAGCGCCTCGAGATGGTGCGCCGGATCTCCGAGGAGATCGACGGGTACGTCGTCGAGCTCGGCGCCGACGGCCGCCTCCTCGCCCTCCAGCTCGACGAGCTCATCGGCGGTATCGGCGCCGACCGCGACTTCGTCGTCCGGGACTACGTGGAGCTCGAACGCAGCGGCCGCTCCCTCGCCGGCGTGCACGCCGACCTCGCCGCCCTCGACTCCGCGCAGCTGCTCGACCTCGGCCACATCGGCCGCGTCCTGGAGCTGCCCGGCGGCGGGGTGGCGCTCGACGCCGCCGTCGCACCGCACGGCTACCGCCTGCTGTCCAAGGTGCCGCGCCTGCCCGCCGCCATCATCGAGCGGCTGGTCGGGCACTTCGGCGGGCTGCAGAAGCTCCTCGCGGCGAGCGTCGACGACCTCATGGCCGTCGACGGCGTCGGCGAGCAGCGCGCCCGCGCCGTGCGCGAGGGCCTGTCCCGCCTCGCCGAGTCCAGCATCCTGGAGCGCTACGTCTGACGGGGCGTCCGTCCGACGGGTTCGGAAGCCCTCTGACCGGCGCGACCGGTCTCACCCGCGCAGCGTGAGGCTCCACGCGACCTCCCGGTCGAGCTGGCCGGTCCGCCGGAACAGCCGCACCTGCTGCGCGTCGGGCAGGGCCGCGGCGAGCGCGTCCGTCGTCGAGCGGGTGAAGCCGAGCCGCTGCCAGAACGGGCCCGACCGTCGCGAGAACAGCCACGCCGTGGCCGCACCGGACTCCCGGGCCCGGTCGACGGCGAACGTCGCGGCCGCGAGCCCGGCTCCCCGCCCGCGCAGGTCGGGCCGCACGGCGGTGCTGCGGATCAGCGCGTGCCGGCCGTCCGCGCTGAGCTCGTAGCCCGCGCTCGCCGCGATCCCCTCGTCGTCACGCTGGGTCCACAGGCGCACCGCCGGCGCGGTCAGCCCCGCCACCGTGAGGTCGGCGCCGCGCAGGAAGTCGGTCAGGTCCGGGACGTCGCCGGGGCGGACGGGTTCGAGCACGCCGGCACGCTACGCCAGGCGCCCGAGCGGGGCCTGGCGGGTCCACGGGCCGCCCGGACCCGGGACCGTCAGTCCGTCGCGGCCTTCTCGTCCGAGGTGGTCGTGCGGTCGGCGGCACGGTCCGCGGCGTCCTCGGCGTCGTCGGACTTCGCATCGTCGGACTTCGCATCGTCGGACTTCGCGTCGTCGGCCGCGTCCTTGCCCGTGGCACCCGAGGTCGCGCCCTCGGCGCCGTCGCCCGGCTCCGGGGTGGTCCTCGCCTTCGCCTTCGCCGCGACGGTGAACGTCAGCGGCTCGCTGGTCGCGCCCGGGACGTCCTCCAGGGACGCGGTCGCCTCGTAGGTGCCCGCCCCGACGACCGGCGCCTTCTTGCCGCAGCCCTGGACCGACGTCCAGCGCACCTCGCCGGCGTCCACACCCTCGGGCCCGAGCAGCAGCGGTCGTGAGCCGTCGGAGCACTCCGCGGACGACCAGACCTTCTCCTTGCCCGTGTCGTCGGTGATCGTCACCGCGCGGCTGGCGGCGGCGCCGTCGAACAGGCACGGCACCCGCCCTACGTTCGTGACGCGCACCATGAACGACATCGGGGACCCCGCCGTCACCGTCGGCGCGCTCGACGAGAGCCGGAGCTCGACGGCGTCGGCCCGGCACGTGGTGGCGGGCCCACCCACGTTCAGGGGCTCGGGGGCCGCGACCTTGTCGGCGGGGAGGCTCTCCGGGCCGGCGAGCAGGTTCCGCGCGCCGTCGACCGCCTGCCCGAGGCCGTAGCCGCCGGCGACGCCGACCCCGCACAGCAGCACCACGACCAGCAGGGAGACGGTCAGCGAACGGCGGCTGCGGCGCGGCGCAGGCTTCCGCGACCGGGGGCTCGTCGTCCGTCGGGACGACGCCGAGCGCGTGCCTGCGCGGGAACCGCCCGGGGCCACCAGCTGCGACGCGGTGGCGACGCGGCGGTCGCCCCGGCGTGCGCCCTGCGCGCGGGACGACGTCGCCCGCGTCCCCGACTGGCGCGACGACGTCCCCCGCGTGCTCGAGGACCGCGTGCTCGAGGACCGCGTGCTCGAGGACCGCGTGCTCGAGGACCGCGTGCTCGACGACCGGTTGCTCGAGCTGCCGGCGGAGGCGCGGCCGGACGCGTTCGCGCCGGTCCGTGAGGTGCCGGTCCGTGAGGTGCCGGCCCGTGAAGTGCCGGACTTGGAGGTGCCGCTGCGCGAGCCGCCCTGCGCCGAGCTCTTCGCGCCGGCCCGGCCGGTGCTCTTGGACGTGCCCTTGCCGGTGCCCTTCGCGGTGCCCTTCGACGCGCCCTGGGCGCCACCCGACGTCGTCCTGCGCGTCCCGCCGCCGGACCGCCCCGCGCCCGAGGAGCCGGGCCGACCCGCACCGGAACGCGCGCCGGAGCCACGCGAGGTGCTGCCACCTCGACGCCCGTCCTCCGCACGTGCCACGGGCCACCCCTCCGTCTCGATCCGTGCCGCGGCGCCACCGTACGACGCGTGTCCCCACCTGCGGCGGAGCCGCGCCGCCGCCATCCGCACCCGCCGAGTTGTCAGGCTCACAGGGAGGTACACCCCGTGCTGGGCCTGACAGGTCGTGGGCCAGAATGGGCGCCGTGCCCGTCGTCCCCGCCCCGCTCCGCTCGACGCCGTCCGCGCCGTCCGTACCGGACACCGCGGACCCGCTCGTCGCGCGCACGGTCGCGTGGTTCGACGACGCCGCGCGCGACCTGCCGTGGCGGCGCCCGGACCGCACGCCCTGGGGCGTGCTCGTCAGCGAGGTGATGCTGCAGCAGACGCCGGTGGTCCGGGTCGAGCCGGTGTGGCGGGTCTGGCTGGAGCGGTGGCCGACGCCCGCCGACCTCGCCGCCGCCCCCACGGCCGACGTGCTGCGCGCCTGGGACCGGCTCGGCTACCCCCGCCGCGCGCTGCGCCTGCAGCAGTGCGCGGCCGCGATCGTCGCGCGGCACGACGGCGAGGTCCCCGACGACGAGGAGGCCCTGCGGGCGCTTCCCGGCATCGGCGAGTACACGGCGGCCGCGGTGCGCGCGTTCGCGTTCGGGCGCCGCTCCGTCGTCGTGGACACCAACGTGCGCCGCGTCCTGGCCCGCACGCTGGGGGGCACCGCGCTCGGCGCGCCCTCCCCCACGGCCGCGGAGCGCGGCCTCGCCGCGGGCGTCGTGCCCGACGACGAGGCGACCGCCGCACGCTGGGCGGCCGCGTCGATGGAGCTGGGCGCCGTGGTGTGCACCGCCCGCGCGCCGCGCTGCGGCGCCTGCTCGGTCGCCGACCTGTGCGCCTGGCGCGCGGCCGGCCACCCGCCCGACGCCCACGCGCACCGCCGTCGCACGCAGGCCTGGCACGGCACCGACCGCCAGGTGCGCGGCCGCGTCATGGCCGCGCTGCGCGCCGCCGTCGAGCCCGTGCCGCGCGCCCTGCTCGCCGACTCCGGCCCCGACCAGGGCCAGGTCGACCGCTGTCTCGGCGGGCTGGTCGAGGACGGGCTCGTCGAGCAGGACGACGCCGGCCGGTACCACCTGCCCGCCTAGGTCCGCCGCGGACGCTCGGGCGGGCGGTTCAGAGCTCGAGCAGCATCCGGGTGTTGCCGAGCGTGTTGGGCTTCACCCGCGCCAGGTCCAGGAACTCGGCGACGCCGTCGTCGTGCGAGCGCAGCAGCTCGGCGTACACCTCGGCGTCGACGGGTGTGCCGTCGATCTCGCGGAACCCGTGGGTGCGGAAGAAGCCGACCTCGAACGTCAGGCAGAACACCCGGCGCAGCCCGAGCCGCCGCGCCCTCTCGACGAGGCCCTCGACGATCGCGTGCCCCACGCCGCGGCCGCGCCAGGCCGGGTCGGCGGCGAGGGTGCGCACCTCCGCGAGGTCGTCCCACATGACGTGCAGCGCGCCGCACCCCACGACGCCCCCGTCCACGTCCGCGGCGACGAGGAACTCCTGCACCGCCTCGTAGTAGCCGACCATCTCCTTCGCCAGGAGGATGCGCCGCTCGGCGTACGGCTCCACGAGACGGCGCACCCCACGCATGTCGGCCGGCATCGCGGAGCGGACGGCGAACGACGCGCCGTGGTCCTGGGGCCGGCGGTCCCCGGGCGGTTCCGGAAGCACGCGGTCACTCTACGGTCGGCGCCCCGCCCCGGCGCGGGCGTCCCGGTGCACGGACGTTCACGGTTCCTCCACGAGCGCGGCGGCCGTGACCTCGTCGATCACGAGGTCCGTGACGACGCCGGCCGCGAGCGCCGCCCGCAGCGGCGCCACCTTGTTGGCCCCCGCGACGGCGCACAGCCGGCGCGGGATACGGCGCAGCTCGGCGGGCACGGGGCCGGTGGCCCGGGCGTTGAGGGAGATGTCGCGGTAGGTGCCGTCGGCGCGCACGAAGACGGTGCAGACGTCGCCCACCACGCCCTCGGCGTCCAGCACGGCCACGTCGTCGGCCTCGAGGTACCCGGCGGAGTACACGTGCGAGGGAACGCCGCCGGTGAGGGCGCCCACGGAGAAGAGGGCGATGTCGGCGCGGCCCTGGACGTCGAGCACGCGGCGCACGGAACGCTCGCGCCACATCGCGGCCTTCGTCTCGGCGAAGTCGAAGAACGCCGGCACCGGGAAGTAGTGGACGGACGCGTCGAAGGCCGTGCCGAACCCGGAGATCAGGTCGCCCGCGTAGCTCATGCCCGAGGTCCGGGTGTTGGCCGCGCCGTTGAGCTGCACGACGGCGGACCCGCGAGTGGGCTTGTGGGGCAGGTGCTCGGTGATCGCGGCGAGCGTGGTGCCCCAGGCCACCCCGAGCACCATGTCGGAGTCGAACCAGCGCGCCAGGAGCCGTGCGGTGGTGATGGACACCTGCTGCAGCCGGTCGTCGTCGGTGGCGGAGTCGGAGACGGGCACCACGTACGCGTCGATGCCGTGCCGCTCGGCGATCTCCTGACCGAGGCCGGGCGCCCGGGACGGGCCGGGCCGCAGCGTGATCTCGACGACGCCGGTGTCCCGCGCGCGCTTGATCAGACGGGAGACGGTGGAGCGGGAGGTGCGCAGGTGCCGCGCGATCGTCTCCATCTTCATGTCCTGCAGGTAGTACATCGTCGCGGCCATCACCACGTCGCGTTCCCGGTAGCTCGCCATGCCACCAGCATGCACCCTTGCACGTTTGTGCACCCAGGTTGCGCGGACGTGCTGGCGGTGCTGACCTGGGAGGGTCGTCGATCGGAAGGAACAACGATGGCCTCCACCCGGCTCACCGCCGAGTCACGCACCCAGGCCCTCGCCGCGCTCAAGGGCTCCCAGACCCCCAGCGGCGAGCTCGACGTGCTCGTCGTCGGCGGCGGGGTCACCGGCGCCGGCATCGCGCTCGACGCCGCCACCCGCGGCCTGTCGACCGCGATCGTCGAGGCGCAGGACTGGGCGTCGGGCACGTCCAGCCGCAGCAGCAAGCTGGTGCACGGCGGGCTGCGCTACCTGCAGATGCTCGACTTCCACCTCGTCAAGGAGGCGCTCACCGAGCGCGACCTCCTGCTCAAGGACATCGCCCCGCACCTCGTCAAGCCCGTGCCGTTCCTGTACCCGCTGGAGCACCGGCTGTGGGAGCGCGCGTACGTCGGCGCCGGCATCGCGCTCTACGACACGCTCGCGTCCCTCGCCCCGGGACGTCGCGCCATGCCGCTGCACCGGCACCTGTCGCGACGCCGGATGTCGACCAAGTTCCCGGACCTCGCGCACGACGCCGCCATCGGCGCCGTGCAGTACTGGGACGCCTCCGTCGACGACGCCCGGCTCGTGTCCACGCTCGTGCGCACCGCCGTCAGCTACGGCGCGCACGCGGCGTCCCGCACCCAGGTCGTGGCGCTCGCCAAGGGCGCCACCGGCGCGGTGAACGGCGCCGTCCTCACGGACCTCGAGAGCGGCGAGGAGATCACCGTCCGCGCCCGGCACGTCATCAACGCCACCGGCGTGTGGACCGAGGACACGGAGGCGCTCGCCGGCGACACCGGCGGCCTGCGGGTGCTCGCCTCCAAGGGCGTGCACATCGTCGTCCCGCGCGAGCGCATCAAGGGCACCGTCGGCCTGATCCTGCAGACCGAGAAGTCGGTGCTGTTCGTCATCCCGTGGTCCCGGTACTGGGTGGTCGGCACGACCGACACCCCGTGGACCCAGGACCCGACCCACCCGGTCGCCACCGCGCAGGACATCGACTACATCCTCGACCACGCGAACGCGGTGCTGGCCCACCCCCTGTCGCGCGACGACATCATCGGCACCTACGCCGGCCTGCGCCCGCTGCTGCAGCCCGGCACCAAGGAGGGCACGAGCTCCGCCAAGGTGTCGCGCGAGCACACCGTCGCCAGCCCGGTGCCCGGCCTCACCGTCATCGCCGGCGGCAAGCTCACCACCTACCGCGTGATGGCGAAGGACGCCGTGGACTTCGCCATCGGCCAGCGCGCCGCCGCGCTGCCGTCGATCACGCACCAGATCCCGCTGCTGGGCGCCGTCGGCCTGCAGGCCACGCGCCGCCTCGCCCGCACCTGGGCCGCCAAGTACGGCTGGAAGCCGCAGATGGTCGACCACCTGCTGCACCGGTACGGCTCGTCGCTGCGCCAGCTCGTGGAGCTGTGCGAGCAGGACCCGTCGCTCGCCCGCCCGCTGGAGGGCGCCCCCGCGTACCTGCGCGCCGAGATCCACTTCGGGGTCAGCCACGAGGGCGCGCTGCACCTCGAGGACCTGCTGCTGCACCGCACCCGCCTCGTGTACGAGGTCGCGGACCGCGGCCTGGCCGCACTGCCCGAGATCGCCGACATCGCGGCGCCGCTGCTCGGCTGGGACGACGCGACCAAGCAGGCCGAGATCGACGCCTACACCGCCCGCGCCCAGGCCGAGGACGCGGCGGAGGACGAGCCCGACGACGCCAGCGCGGAGGCCGTACGCCTCCGAGCCGCCGACGTCGCCGCCATGCAGCCCCTGCGGGGCTGATCCGCCCCCGGCCGGACACCCGGCCGGTCTCCCGCAGGGCTCCGCCCGTCGCGGGCTCTCTCCGACCCCGGAGAGGACAACGAGGTCCCTCAAGAGAAAGAGATCCGACGATGGACTCATTGATCATGCAGGCGTTCTGGTCCGAGATCCTCGGGACCGCGACGCTGATCCTGCTCGGTGCCGGAGTGGTCGCCAACGTCATCCTGCCCAGGACCAAGGGCTTTGACGGCGGCTGGCTGCTGATCAACTTCGGGTGGGGCCTCGCGGTCTTCGCGGGCGTCTTCACCGCCTACAAGTCCGGCGCTCACCTCAACCCGGCCGTGACGCTCGGGCTGTACACCGCGGACATGCCGTTCGCCACGCTCACCGGGCCCGAGGGGCGGATCACCGCCACCATCGAGCCGACCGTGAGCAACATGTTCATCTACTTCGCAGCTCAGATGATCGGCGCCATCATCGGTGCCGTGCTCGCGTTCATCGCGTACAAGAAGCACTTCGACCAGGAGGCCCCCGGGGCCACGAAGCTCGCCGTGTTCTCCACGGGCCCGGAGGTGCGCTCCTACACCTGGAACTTCATCACCGAGGTCATCGCGACCTTCGTGCTGGTGTTCTTCGTCGTCGTCTCGGGCAAGACCCCGTCCGGGCTCGGGCCGCTCGCCGTCGCCTTCATCGTGGTCGCGATCGGTGCCAGCCTCGGTGGCCCGACCGGGTACGCCATCAACCCCGCCCGAGACCTCGGGCCCCGCATCGCGCACGCGTTCCTGCCCATCAAGGGCAAGGGGTCCAGCGACTGGGCGTACTCCTGGGTGCCCGTCGCCGGCCCGCTCGTGGGCGGCGTGCTCGCCGGCCTCCTGGGCTCCGTCTACTCCTGAACCACCCCGCCGGGCGGGGCGCCCCGGCCCGCCCGCGCCCCCCCCCCCCCCCCCCCCCGGGAAGGGGACCCCCCAGGCAGTAAACCTCCACCCCCGACGCCACGGGCACACCAGCAACC
>NZ_JBHTVC010000075.1:0-1753 GCF_042793275.1 Isoptericola sp. NPDC056578 | reverse complement strand
GGGGGGGGCGTGCTCGCCGGCCTCCTGGGCTCCTTATACTCCTCACCCACCCCGCCGGCCGGCCCGCACGGCCCGGCCGGCACCCGCACCACCCACACCGACGTGAAGGGCAACCCCCATGGCTGACTACGTCCTCGCCATCGACCAGGGCACGACGAGCTCGCGTGCCATCGTCTTCGACCACTCCGGCCGGATCGTCTCCACCGGCCAGCTCGAGCACGACCAGATCTTCCCCAAGGCGGGATGGGTCGAGCACAACGCCGAGCAGATCTGGAGCAACGTGCGCGAGGTCGTCGGGCTGGCGCTCACGCGCGGCAACCTGGCGCACACCGACCTCGCCGCCATCGGCATCACCAACCAGCGCGAGACCGCCGTCGTGTGGGACAAGAACACCGGCAAGCCGGTGTACAACGCGATCGTGTGGCAGGACACCCGCACGCAGGCGATCGTCGACGAGCTCGGCGGCTCCGAGGGCGCCGACAAGTACAAGTCGATCGTCGGCCTGCCGCTGGCGACCTACTTCTCCGGCCCCAAGGTGAAGTGGATCCTCGACAACGTCGAGGGCGCGCGCGAGGCCGCCGAGAAGGGCGACCTCCTGTTCGGCAACACCGACACCTGGGTGCTGTGGAACATGACCGGCGGGCCCGACGGCGGCGTGCACGTCACCGACGTCACCAACGCGTCGCGCACCATGCTCATGGACCTCGACACCCTGAGCTGGCGCGAGGACATCGCCGCGGACATGGGCATCCCGATGTCGATGCTGCCCGAGATCCGCTCCTCCTCCGAGGTGTACGGGCAGGGCCGCCCCCGCGGCCTCGTGCCCGGCGTGCCGATCGCCGGCATCCTCGGCGACCAGCAGGCCGCCACCTTCGGCCAGGCGTGCTTCGAGACCGGCACCGCGAAGAACACCTACGGCACCGGCAACTTCATGCTCCTCAACACGGGCACGGAGAAGGTGCCGAGCAAGAACGGCCTGCTCACCACCGTCTGCTACAAGATCGGCGACGCCCCCCAGGTGTACGCCCTCGAGGGCTCCATCGCCGTCACCGGCTCCCTCATCCAGTGGCTGCGGGACAACCTCGGCATGTTCGAGGACGCCCCCGACGTCGAGTGGCTGGCCCGCAAGGTCGAGGACAACGGCGGCGCCTACTTCGTGCCGGCGTTCTCCGGCCTGTTCGCCCCGTACTGGCGCCCCGACGCCCGCGGCGCGCTCGTGGGGCTCACCCGGTACGTCAACCGCAACCACATCGCCCGCGCGGCGCTCGAGGCCGTGGCGTTCCAGACCCGCGAGGTCGTCGACGCCATGAAGCTCGACTCCGGCGTCGACCTCACCGAGCTCAAGGTCGACGGCGGCATGGTCCAGAACGAGCTGCTCATGCAGTTCCAGGCCGACCAGCTCGGCGTCGACGTCGTGCGGCCCAAGGTCGCCGAGACGACGGCGCTCGGCGCCGCCTACGCCGCCGGCATCGCCGTCGGGTTCTGGAAGGGCGAGGAGGACGTCACCGCGAACTGGGCCGAGGACAAGCGCTGGTCGCCCGCCATGGCCGAGGACGAGCGCGAGCGGCTCTACCGGTCCTGGAAGAAGGCCGTGACGAAGACCTTCGACTGGGTGGACGCCGACGTGCAGTAGTCCTCTCGCTCGCCGTCGCTGAGGGGACGGCATCGCTTCGCCCGGACGCGTTCACGGGCGCCAGGGCGCCCTCCACTTCGGGAGGGATACGTCCGGGCGAAGCGATGCCGTCCCCTCAGC
>NZ_JBHTVC010000074.1:0-22142 GCF_042793275.1 Isoptericola sp. NPDC056578 | reverse complement strand
CCACACCCCCCAACCACCCCACCAAACCACCCCAAACCACCCCACTAGTACCCCACGCAACCATCACCCGATCACTGGCGTGGAACCGCTACCATCCCGCCCAGGTAGTCAACTCTGATGGCGCGGACAGCGAGGTTCCCCAAGATGCAAACAGCCGGCGACATGTTACGCAGCCACCAAAAAACCTCCTACCGAACAATCATCGCGGCGCTATCCGCAACGCTATTAATCTGTATCGGGCTCCCCCTCACGGCAGCACAACTCGGCCCCACCACCGCCGCCGCAACTGAGCTGGAGGGCGCTATTGACCGCAGCGTCACGGGAAGCAAAAGCATTAACTCATCCCAAAACTTGAGTGGCCTCAAAACTGGGACATTGAGCGCTTACACTCCCGCGAAACCATACACCTCGTACGCCTACACAAGTGCTCGCGGAGTGCAGGCTGCTCCGGCCGACAACGCAATAAACCTTGGGCTCACGCCAACCCTTACCGTAAATGTCATGTCCCCGGCCAAGGACATGTCGTACGTTCACAGATACACGGTTTGCAAAGTTTCGACTTCATCTCCCTCCTGTGCCGACGGGCAACAAGTAGCGGACTCAGGATGGACTTCCGCATCTTGGAAGATCCCCTCAGGTAAGCTCCAAGCCAACACGACATACCGTTGGGAAGTCTCTACCGCAGAAGATCTCGGCGAGAACCCCATCGGATCCATTGCCAACGACTGGCGGCTATTCTCTACCGGAGCCACCTTAACGAAACCTTCGTATAGCGCGAAGAGCGTCCAATCAGCGCCCGCAGACACGACGGTTCTCACCACGGCGCGACCCCAGCTCGCTGCATCCATCACCCGGCCACAAAGCGGCATCACCTACGTCTATCAGTTTTCGGTATGGGCCAAGGATGGGTCACTAGAGTGGACTTCTGCATGGGGGACTGCTAAGACAATCACGATTCCAGCGGCCATACTTGACTGGAACAAAGAATATATGTGGAGCGTATCGATCAAGGCACAAGGTGCCATCCTTGGAACGCTCTTCGACCCGAGCCGGTCCTTCTACGTAGTCGTCCCCCCATCCGCCAGCACCGGAGCAGAATCCGATGCCCCAATCGACAACGGCGTCAGCATTGCCGACGGTGCACTCACCATTGAGAGCACCGACGCATCCCTTCGTCTCCCCGGCGGCGACATCACCATCGGTCGCAAGTACCGCAGCGTCCAGAGCGCTGCGGGTGCTTTCGGTCTGGGCTGGACGTCGCTCCTCGACATGCGTGCAATCGAAGACACAGCGACGCGAACACTAAAAGTCACGTTCGCTGACGGTACTACTGAGACATTTGGAAGAAACGCCGATGGCACGTTCGCTCCTTCGCTCGGCACCTCGGGCGTTTCAGTAAGCCAATGCGCCGGTTGTACCTACTGGACCGTCACAACCGATGACGGATACTCGTATAACCTGGACTCGCGCGGACCTGTGAGCATTACAAATCCCGCCGGAATCGTGGCTTCCGTCACGCGGGATACAACTACATCCGCGCCTGTAAAGATTTCTGCATCAGGCCGAAGCCTCGACATTGCATGGTCCGGCGGTACGGTCAAGACAATCTCCTCAACCCCTTCCCCATCGGTTGGTGCTCGCTCTTGGACATATGACTACGCTAGTTCCCGACTAAGCCGAGTTTGCTCACCTCTTCAGGGCATTAAGCCTCACTGCAACGCATTCGAGTACGACGACCCCGCAAACATGGCTGCCGTAACGGCGGTCCTGTCACCTTCCGGCGTCGAGACGGCCTCGGTGAAGTACACGTCAGGTGGTGTAGTCACATCGGTCGTGAAGCCTGACCAGGCGCCCCGCACATTCGTGCGAAGAGAAACCGATCCCGGCTCAATGATCGTCGAAGTATCAGAAGGCGACAACGTTAACTTCACGCGCTACGAGCTCGACGCATCTGACAGGATCACACGTCAAGTGGATGCGCTTGGAGGAGTCCAGCGATGGGAGTACGACGACGCCGGTAGACTACTCAAGTTCTTCGATAAGACCGGAGGAGGCCTGGCCTTCGACTACGACTCTGTGGGCCACGTGGTACGGCGTAACACTTGGATCACCGCAGACACGTACACGTCGCAGTGCTACGAGTATTACGAGACCGACGATATCAAGAATGGCAAACTCCGTTCAGTCTACGATCCCCGATCACTACTTTCATGCGCTGAACCGCTTGTCTCTTTCGAGTACGATACCGAGGGCCGGCTCACCGGTGAGGTCATTGGCGCTGAGGCCGACGCAGAGGTCGCGGAGCGCACACGTTACAGCTACACCGAAGCCACGACTTCAGCGCCAAAGGGACAACTCGCAGAGATTGAGACTCCGTTCGGGGCCAAGACGACCTACCAGTATCGACCCGACGGATTACTCGCCAGCACTACAAATGCCGCTGGTCTGGAAACCGCCTACGCCTACGACACCCTTGGACGTGCTACGAGCGTGCGCACATCGGGTCCGGGTGTCGTGACCGGCACAACCGAGTTCACCTGGAACGACGACAACTCGGCGGCATCCATCATCGAGCCGCGCGCGCTCGACGCGTCGGGCTCCGAGCGGCAGCTGAAGCACGAGGTCGTTCGGGACACAGATGGGAACGTCACCGGGACGCGCGTTACCGACGTCATCAGTGGCGCGAAACTCCCCACAGGACGCGTGGTCTACGACTCGGCCGGGCGAGTAGTCACGAACATCCTCGCCGACGGCACCGAGCAGACACAAGCCTATGACCTGCACGGCCGTCCTTCGACCTTCGTCGACGCGTCAGGTAGTGTGAACCGAACAGAGTATGACGCGCTCAGTCGTCCGATTTCGACAACGGTCGTCGGATATTCTGACCCCGTCACCGGCGAGAATCGCGATGTTCTCCTCAACGAGGTTGAGTACGCCGCTTCCGGGCTGCCCGAGCGAGTCTACCAAGTCGGTGCGCCGGTGCGTCACTACACGTATCAGCTCGATGGGTCGCTCACGAAGATCACCGCGGACGGCGCAAGCGAGGACGAAGGAAGCATTGTTGAGTTTGAGGGTGCCTACGACGCGCTCGGCAACCTCGTCTCGCAAAGAACTCCAGCCGCCGCGAAGGCAGCCTCCCGCAGCTTCGACGCAGCTGGGCGGATCTTGGAGGAATGGACTCCTGCTGGCGTGCAGAACGCTTACACGTACAAGCCCAACGGTCTCACGGATTCAGTAACCTCATACTATGCAGGTGACGTGGTGGCGAATGAGCAGTTCGCGTATGACGCCGCCGGACGAGTCTCGTCCACCACGGAGGGATTCGGGGAAACTACATCGACATCTTGGTATTCCTACGACGCTGCCGGTCGCCTGACCCGATCAGTTGACCCGCGTGGCTCCGGAGTTGCCGACTCGGGCTGGTCGACAGAATACAGCTACGACGCACTGGGCGACCTGACGAGTGTCACCTATCCGACTGTTGCGGTGTCCGGGGAGGCAACGCGTCCCCGGCTCAAATATGCCTACGACGAGGTGGGACGCCTTGAAGCGATTGTCTCACCGAACGGCGGCCGTCAAGAGGTTGCCTACGACGAGGCGGGTCGAATTGCTGAGGCCCGTGAGCCCTCGATCAACCTGTCCGACGGCACCAGCCTTCAGCCCACGACTTCCTGGGAATATGACCCAGCCGGCCGCATAAGCGCGGAGACGCGCCCGGACGGCTCCACATCCCGATTCGAGTACGACGGTCTCGGGCGTGTCATTCGACGGCTCGACCCCCCGACCACCGGTGACGCGCCGCGAGCGTCGACCATCAGATGGTCGGACGCGGGTGAGCCCCTCGAGGCGATCGACGCCAGCGGTCGAAAGCGCACGTGGTCCTACGATGCCGCCGGGCGCGTGGCGACATCCACGGTCTGGGACCACGAAGACGCCTTCACAACGTCCTACGACTACGACGACGCTGGTCGCCTCGTGGAAACCACCGATCCCGGTGGCGGTGTGTCGTCAGTGGCGTATGACGGTCGAGGACTGCGAAGCTCGGCGACCGATGCTGACGGTGTCACTGCTACATATAGATATGACGCTCTCGGTAGGCCAACTCGCTTCTACACAGACCCGTGGTCCAGCACGATCGTCGAGTACAACGAACTTGGCCTTCCCGTAAAGACAAGCCGAGAAGACCTTGCAGGGACGGTGCTCGATGCAAGTACGTCCGCCTACGACAAGGCCGGGAACGTCACGTCGACCTCCGGGCCACTAGGAACCGGTACAGACTGGACCTGGGACGCGCTGAACAGGGTGACCAGTGAGAGTTACGCCAATGGTGACTCCTGGGCGCTGAGCTACAGCGACGACGGTGGACTCGAGAGCGTCACCGATCCGCTAGGCAATGCAACCAGGATCGAACGGGATGCACTGGGTAGACCCACCAAGGTCATCGAACCTTCCACCCCCGCGCACCCTGCCCTCGTCGACCGGACGTGGATCACGGCCTACGACATCGTAGGTAACCCGATTAGCGAGACCCAGCCCGGAGGCGTGTCGATCGAGCGTCAGTTCGACGTCGATGGCAATCTCCTGCACGAAGTAGGCTCGGGCGGAGGAGCCCTCCCGGCTGCGCGCACCTTCACCTACGACCCCGTGGGCCGCGTCCTGAGCGCGAGCCACCCGGACGGCGCGACCAACTTCGAGTACGACGGGCGTGGCCTACTCACGTCGTCAAGAGGAGGAGCCGGCGACTCGACCCTCGCATATGACGGGAATAGCCGACTCACCTCTTGGGCGGACGAGGCAGGTGAAGGCTCCGCCACATGGACGCCGGGAGGGCGCCTCAAGAGCATCCTGTCCGGCGGGAGTGAACGGAGGTTCGGCTACGACGAGTCCGGGAACCTCGAGAAAGAAACTGGCCCGGACTGGTCCCGGACCTACAGGCATGATCCGCTCGGTCGAGTCACCAATGTAGTCGCTACAGGACTTAACAGCCGGTATCAATGGTCGGGCGACTACGACCAGGCAGGCCGCCTCGTGGAGGAGACCATCGCGCCAGCACAAGCCGCTGGCGCCGGGACTACCACCTACCGGTACGACGACCTCTCACGCCTTGTCGGATGGACGGGGCCCGACGACGTCGCCCACAATCAGGAGTTCGACGAGGCCGGCAACCTCACCTCCATCGACACCCGGCAGTTCGTATATGACGAGCGGAACCGCCTCGTCTCCGAGGGAGAGACTGCATACACCTGGCAGGCGAACGGCGACCGGGCGACTGTGTCGCGCGATGACGTGGTCACGGATTACGAATTCGACGGACTCGGACGCTTGGCTTCCGTAGGCGGCGACGAGCTCAGTTACGACGCCCTCGGTCGCCTGGCCACGGACGGCACGAGCGAGTTCAAATACAGGGGCATGGACTCAGAACCGGTCGTGACTGGTTCGACCTCCTGGCAGCGCCTCGGCGCGAAAATCCTCTCATCCGAGGGTGACGTCGTCGTCCAGAACCAGCGCGGAGACCTCGTCGCCCGCGAGGACGCGACCGGCGGCCTGGCATCCAGCAATGACTACTCCCCCTGGGGATCATCACCCGGACTAGCCCGAACGCTCGGCTTCCAGGGCCAGTGGACAACCGACCAAGGCCTGGTCCACATGCAGTCGCGCTGGTATGACCCGGGCTCGAGCTCGTTCGTCTCGCGAGACTCGGCGAAGGTCCCCCTCAGGCAGGCAAACCGTTACGCGTACGCGGCGGGCAACCCCGTCACCGGCACCGACAGAACCGGACAATTCGCACCGCCCGTCCTCGTCGCACCTGTCCTCGCGCCCGCTGCCGCCGCCGCCGCAGCTAGCGGCCCACCCGGCTGGCTCATCGCCGGCGCCGCCGTCGGCACCGCAGCGGCCGGATACACCCTCTGGAACGCCTATCAATGGTCCCAGCAACCCGGTGTCCCCGAGTTTGACTACTCTCCAGGCACCTACACCTACTCCGGAGCCAGCCACGGCTACAGCAGCCCAGGCGCCGAACACAACTACTCGAGCTACCCCACCACCTACGGCGGCACCAGCTACAACTATTACGGCGGCACCAGTGGGGACTTCGGGTTCAACGGCATGAACTCCGGGCTCAACCAGATGATCTCCGGGGTCAACGGCGCGAACTCCGCGGTCAACGGCATGATCTCCGCGGTCAACGGCATGAACTCCGCGCTTGACCAGATGATCTACGGGATCAACGGCATGAACGCCGGGTTCAACCAGATGAACTCCGGGCTCAACGTCATGAACTCCGCACTCGACGGCATGATCTACGAGATCAACCGCCTTAACTCCGGTGTCGACCAGATGATCTCCGCGATCAACGGCATAAACTCCGCGCTCGACCAGATGATCTCCGCGGTCAACGGCATGCTCTACGGTATCGACCAGGTGATCTCCGGGCTCAACCAGATGAATTTTGCAATCCAGTCTATTCTGGACGGCTGGGCCGCGCAGGCGCAGGCTCGTGCGGAAGTGGATGCGACGCCCATCTATATTAGGTCGTCTCCTGGAGCTGGAGGATCACCGACCGGGACGTTCCCGCTGGATTCTGCAGAGATCTGCGCTCGAGCGGACGCGTCACTGTGTCAAGCAGTGAATGCCGGGACCAACGTCGGGCACGCGCCAGTCGATCTAAAGACCACGCTGGTCCCCCGCGCCTCGGCACCAGTAGACCCGGCAGGGATCACCGGCATTCGCCCCGCTCCGACGCACTACAGCGCGCCGCAGATCAACCAATCCGCCGCCTACGACTACCAGCGCCAGCACACCGGAATGCTCGAGTTCGAGGTGAGCGGCAACGGGGAGTCCATATGGGCCGACGGCGTCGACGGCTCCACGCTCGTTGACACCAAGTTCGTCACCAACCCCAAGAGCAGCCCATACACCGGAACAGGCCCGCGATTCCTTCAGGACGGCGTGCGGGAAGAACTACGGCGATATGGTGAGGTAATCGCGGACCCGCGCACGCCGTACGACAGCCTCGAACTCGTAACCAACGACGAATCCGCGGCAACATTTCTTGGCGAACTCCTGGAAGAGTATGATGTCCCCGGAAAGATAACGCTCGACCCCTAGAGCTGCGCGCGATCGCGGTCCGTGCGGGGTGGGCGGCAGCTAGCTGGGCATCTCCCAAATAGAAAGGTCCGAAGTGTGGGTACCGTAGTCGGTTTCGTTGACGACATGCCAGTCGACTTCATAATTCCCCGCGATGCAGTCGTCGCCGGACTACGCACATTGTGGCCGGGCGCCGAGATGCTTCCCGAGCGCAGCCAGATGCACGACGTGGGCTGTGTCTACCGCGGCACCGAACTGTGGGTCAGCCGCGGCGCATCAGGGCTCACGGTCGACGGAGACCTCGACTTCGGGTTCGAGGCTGTGACCTGGTTTCGATCCATCGTTCCTGACCACCTCGTCGTCATCGTCTCCGACCCCGACTACTCCTACTCGGCCGAAGTTCCACCGGGGGTCACCATCGATGCCCTCCGCACACTCGTCGCGAACAGTGGAGGCGCCATCACCGACGCCTGACTTGCCCGCGAACCGCTCATGTTCGACCATTCCACCACTCCCTGGGGACATGCGACCCTGGAGCGACGAATATCAAAACCCCAGCCAGGCTCGAATGAGGGCAGCCACCATGCGGTCCGCTCCGAGATTCCGCGCCACGCCGTCGTGATGGCCGTCGCGCTTGCTCTCGGGCTCCGGTGAGTGTTCTTCGACGCTAGCAGCGCCGCGGGGCCCAACGCGGTGGGTGTGGGGGGTATCCCCACACCCACCGCTGGCGTGTTCAACCGGGGAGGTGCTGGAGCCAGGCGCGCGCGGTGTTCCACGCGACGTCGACGAATGGCTCGCCGCGTCCATGCTCGGACCTCCGTCCGCACGACGGCCTGCCAGAACCCGTCCTCGGCCTGCCGGTAGTCGCCGGTGCGGGTGAAGCCACGGCGGGCGAGCACCTGGTCGGCGGCGGCGAAGACGTCGGGCGAGTAGCACCTGGGGGTCGGGTCTTCATCGGTCCTCGTCGCCGCGCATCGCTGCCAGGTTGGGGAAGCCGCGGATCGCGGTGCTGAACTCGGAGAGAGCGGCGCTCAGCTCGCGGTTCGCCTGGCCTAGCTCATCGTCGGCTTTGAGGTAGTCGTCGACGGCCGCCGCTGCGCGGTCGTTTCTGTCGGAGTACGCGGCCAAGTCGTCGGCGAGCGCGGCGATCTCTGTTGCGCCGGGTGCGGGCGTGGCGTCCATGCCCTGGGAAGGTGCGGGGAGGGGCGTCTGTGTGACGGGTTCTCGCGACATTGCTTGCCAACCGTTCTCAGAGGAGGGACGCGCGTCGAGCGTGGGCGGTCACAGCGGCCTGCATGAGGTGCCCGAGCGGGCGGGTCGCGCCGTCTTCGTCTGCGCCGCCGGTGAAGGCCGCGGGACCGAAGTAGGGCTGGTGGTCGTAGCCGAACTGGGCGGCGAGATACGAGGCAACGGGGTTGATCTGGTGGCTGGAGAGACCCTCGTCGTGCACCCACATGTCGAGGCCGTCCGCGAGGCGCACGACCTCGAGGTTTCCGCCGATGGTCTCGCGCAGATGGCGGTACACGCCCTCTTCGCCGGCGGGCCAGTCAGCGACGTGCAGCTCGCCGTCGACGTCGATGGTCACGGCACGGAATCGGGTGAGCGTCGTCAGCATGTCCCCTCCAGCGGGGTTCCGAAGGGCTGGTCAGGCCCCCGTGTGGTGGTTGGTGCTGGCGACGCTACCGCTGGGCGCCGACACTCGTGGGCGTTGTGGGCACCAGGCCCGGGGCATGGGGTAGCGACCGCGCCCTGGTGTCGCCGAGCGGCCCGATGACCGGGACCGCAGGCCGCTAGCGCCACCAGTCGAGCAGGTGGCGCAGGATGTGCAGCTCGAGGGCGTCTTGGTCGCGCTGGTGGCTGATGGCTTGGGCGACGCGGCTCATCGGGTCGCTTCGTGGTCGGCGGGGCGGTGGTCTCTGGCAGTCGCGTACGGCCTGCCAGTGGTCGATGTTGGCGCGCAGGAAGTCGATGGACTCGACCATGGCCAGGCGGCGGACGCTGTCGGGGTCGGCGCCGCGGCCGTCGTAGTGGGCGAGGTCGCGCTCTTCGCGGCGTAGCTGGGCGCCGAGGCGGTCGATCCGGCCCGCGACGACGGTCGGGGTGTTGCGGGTGTCCGTTGCGGCGGCGGCGATGGCTGCTGAGTCGCGGGCCTGGTGGGCGCGCTGCTGCTCCTCCACGCTGGCGGTGATACTGCGGCGGATGCGCTCGGCATCGCGCTCGGCGGAGGCCTGGGAGTGTTGCCCGATCAGGATGGGCTGGCCCTGCACGAAGCGGTGGGAGATCTGCTCGGCTCTGTCGTGGTGGGCGTCGGCCCGCTGCTGGGCCGCGTCCGCCTTCGCGGTGAGGCGCTGCGCCCGGTCCTGGGCGCGCTCGGCGCGGCGGGCCTCGGCGTCCTGGCGGTCGTCGATGGTGGCGTCGACGACGACGTCGACGTCGAACCCGGCGGCGCGCAGCGCGTCCGCGGTCCTGGCGATGAGGTGACGCTTGGGGGGCACGTCGCGGCTGCGGGGGATAAGCCAACTGGTGATCTGGCGGCTCCAGCGCCAGCCGAGCGCCTTGACGACGTCGCCGGAGCCGTCGCCTCGCGACGTGCCGTCCAGGATCGTGCCCTCGGCTTCGGTGTGCTCGATGGTGAGCGACATAGCCCCTCCCGGGCTTCGGGGTGGCTGGTCAGGCCACCGGTGGTTGGTGCTCATCACGCTACCGGCCTCCCCCGACAGATGACCGACGGGAGGGCGCCGTGGCGGGCGGCATGGGGTGCCCCGCCTGAGCGGCCGGCCGGCGGGTGCCCCACGGCCCTGCTGCGGGCCGTGCGCGGGGTCCGCTACCGGTAGTCGATGAGCTCGGGGTCGAAGTCGAGCTGGGCGGGGCAGCGGCCGCACTCGATGTAGGTGCCTTCTCCGCCCTCGGTCCAATCGGCCGATCCGTTGAACAGCGCGGTGATGCGCCCGTCGGGGTGCACGGTGGTGTGCCAGGTGCGTCCGTACCCGTCCTCAGCCAGGCGCCATTCGTGCTCGCCGTCCACAGCTTCAGGGCAGGGTTCGGTGCCCTTGGCGAGGGCGATCTCGGCGTCGTGCTCGTCGAGCAGGCGCAGGGCGCGGGTCAGTGCGGAGCGCACCGCGGCGGCGGAGCCGAACAGGACCGCGGGGTCGTCAGCGGCCAGCACGACCGCGATGTCGGTGGGGATCTTGTCGCTCGCCTCTTCGTCGTTCCAGGGCTCGCCACGCCGGCGCAGCGTGACGCCGAAGAACGGGTGGCCGGCATCGATCCACTCGACCTCCGCGGTCACGACGCGTCTCCCTTCGTGGTCACGACGACCTCGCCGAGGTCGCCTCGTCGAGCGGTCAGGCGTCCGCACTCGCAGCCCAGGGGGCCAAGGCCTGCCCACTCCCATCCTTCGACGTCGTCGGCGGTCACGGGCCGGACCTTGGCCCCGCTGGTCGTGTGGCCGGTGGTCGCGGCGGTCATGCCTGCGCAGTGCGTCTCGCCGCACACCCACCGGTCGTGCGCGAGGTAGATCCGCTGCGGGTCGAGCAGGGTGATGAACGTCGTCATCGGGGGCCTCCGTCGGCCTTCGGAGCGGGTGGTCGGCCCGCTAGGTGGTTGGTGCCTTCGACACTACCCACGCCTGCCGACACGAGGACGCCCTGAGCCTCCGGTGCGGGCGGCATGGGGTGCCCCGCACCCGGGGCCGGCGGGCTCGAGCTCGCCGGCCCCGGGGTCCTACAGTCCGAGCGTGTCCGCGAGTGCGAGGTGGGTGCTTGTGGCCGTCGTCGGGTCGGCAGCCCGGAGCACGGTGCGTGTGCTGGCGTCTGCGATCACGGTCAGGTGGGCGCGGTGGCGCGAGAGCATGACGCAGGTGCGTCCGAGGTCGGTGCCGAATCCGCTCGCCTCGCGGTATCCGGCCAGAGGGTGCAGGACGACGGCAGCGGGGCGCTCCATGCCCTGCAGTTGGTTGGCGGTGCCCACGAGGACGTCGGGCAGGTCAGACAGCATGGCGCGGATCGCGGCGGCTTGGCTGACGTGGGCGGTCACGACGGCGAGGTCCCCGGGGGTGACGGGTCGGGTGCCGGTATCCGTGGTGAGGGCCGTGGTGAGCAGGTCGCGGGTGGCGCTGGCACACGCGTTGGTGAGGGCGGGGTCGCCGGGGCCGGCGTTGGCGGTGACCGCGTGCCCGGTGATTTCCGGCAGGCGGTCGCCGTGGGCGTCGGTCAGGTGCTCAGGTGGGCGGCGGCTGGTGAAGGGCAGGTCGGGGTAGAACGCGGGCTGGATGAGGGCGGTGGTGTCGGGGCCGAGTCGCCAGGTGTGGCGCAGCGTCACCACGGAAACGGCGTCGCCGTGAGCGGCTCGCAGCGCGACGGGTGCGGGTACGTGCGGGCCGGTGGGCGAGTCGGCCCATCGTCGGGTCTGGCCGGTGACGACGGGATCGATCTGGCCGGGGTCCCCCACGCACACGACCTGGGCGGCGAACGCACCGAGAGCGCCGAGGTCGGCGTAGGTGGCCTGCCAGGCTTCGTCCACGATCATCACGTCGCAGGCGAGGTCGCGGGGATCGGCGTAGGTCCAGCGGGCCGTGGTGGCAATGATGACGCCGCCCCCGGAGTTCGGGTAGCGCACCGACCGGCCCTGGACGACGCGAGCCGCGCCACCCGGATCGAGGTCGGGGGCCGGTTGCTTGGCGGGCCACACGAGGCGGGCCGGGTAGTCGAGCGCGCCGAGTCGGCGGGCAATCTCTGCGGCTTGGTCGCGCGTCTGGGCCGCGATGCCCACTCGCAGGTCGGCACGGACCGCGAGCAAGGCCGCCAGCAGCGCCACGAGGCGCGTCTTGCCGGCACCGGGCGGTGAGGGCACCACGACAGCGGGGTCACCCGACCAGGCCGAGTGCAGCACGCCCGCCGTGGTCGGGTCGTCCAGGATCACGGCGGCAGGGTGCGGCGGCGGGGCCGCGAGCGCCGGGGCGGACGCGGGCGGCGGGCCTGGTGTGCTCGGTGGTGCAGGGTCGGGGGTGGCGGGTCGCAGCGTGGGGATGGTGCGCATGGGGTTGTTCCTTCCGTCAGGACGGTTCGGCACCGGCCACGAGGACGTCGAGGGGCACAGGGCGGCGTGTGGGAGTGGGGGTGCGGCCCGTGGTGAGCCAGGAGCGGCGTGCGCTGTACAGCGCCCGGTAGGTGCTTCGTCCGCGTCGTTGGAGGGAGGGGGACGGCGGGGAGGGCATGAGGGTCACGCGTGCGCCGTTGGGGGGTGCGCCGAGGCCAGTGGTGCCGGTGAGGCTGAGCACGAGGCGTCCGGCGCGGACGGTGGCGGTGTGGACCTGGGCGGTGAAGGGCAGGGCGTTGGTCGTGGTGGGGGTGCCGGTCCAGCCGGTGACGGTGTTGCCCGGTCGCAGGCGGGCGTCCATGCGGGTGCAGGTGACGTCGATGCGGCGTGACTTGTCGGGTTGGGGCTGGTGGGCGGTGCCGGTGACGACGTGGCCGGTGTGGCGGGCGCGGTCGCGGTAGAGGGGGTCGCTGAGCAGGGCGGCGGCGTACAGGTCGGCGGCGTCGCAGCGTGAGCGCAGGCCGAGGGCGGCGCGGGTGGTGGTGTCGCGGCGTCGCCAGTCGAAGCCGTCGCTGAGGGCGCTCTGTGCGGCTCCGTAGGACCATTCGTCGTCTTCGGAGAGGACGTCGAGCCATTGCAGGGGTTCGCCGTCGCTGAGGCGGGTGTGCAGGTCGAGCAGGCCGGTCGTGGAGTCGTCGGGGATGGTGAGCCAGCGTCGCCAGGTGGAGGGTTGGCGTTCGGCGGTGGGTGCTTCTCCGAGGGTCCAGCGAGTGCGGCAGGCGTCGAGCGTGTCCACGACGGCGCGGCCCCCGGGGAAGTCGGCCCGGTCGCGCCACCACGCGATGTGCGCGGCGACGGCGTCGTGCTCGGAGTCGGCGGGGGCGGTCAGGGCGATGGTGTGCAGCAGGGGAAGGGTGCGCGGGTCGTCGGTGACGAGCGTGGCGGGGGTGTCGGCGGCGAGGGTGACGCCGAGGGAGGCGAGCAGCTCGAAGGCATCGCGGCCCGTCGCGGTGCTCGCGGGGACGCCCGGTGCGGCGGCGGCGATGGTGACGGAGTCGCCGTCGCGGTGGGCGCGGACCGCGACCGGGCAGGGCGCGGCGGTGATGGGCGCGTGTGCGAGTCGGTCGGCCGGTCGGCGGGTGTGCGCGGCGTGCAGGCGTTGGCCGAGGTCGTACCACTCTGCGGTCATCGCGGGTCGCTCCCCTGGTCAGCGGCAGCGTGCCAGCCGTCTTGGATCGCCGCACCGAGTGCGTCGGGGGCGTCGGTGGCGCTGGCCGCGAGCGCCTGGGCGTCGTCGGGGGTGAGGTCGGTGCCGACGAGCAGGCGGGCGGTGTGGGCGTGCAGGGAGGGGTCGAGCGTGCTCATGGGTGGGCTCCCGTGTCGTGAGGGGTGGTCAGGCCCTCTGGTGGGTCGCTGGTGGTGCCGCTGGTTAGGCGGCGGGGTCGATGTGGACGGTGGTGGCCCACGGGGGTGTGCCGATGGGTGGGGTGGGGCGGATGACGGCGCACACGAGGTTGGCGCGGGTGGGGTGCTCGGGCCAGGGGGTGTCGCCGTCCGTGAGGACGATGACGACGTGCGGGGCGGGCGTCGCGTCTTCGGCGGCGGTGATGCCCACGCGCATGTCGGTGCCGCCGCCGCCGGTGAGGCGGACGCTGGTGGCCGAGCGCACGCGCTGGGCGGTGCCGGTGGCGGCGTCGCAGGACAGCAGGCGCAGGTGTTCGCGGGCCACGCCGGAGGATCGCAGGACGCCGGTCACCTCGCTCATGGCGGCGTCGAGGTCGGTTTGGCCCATGGAGCCGGAGGTGTCCACGACGATGGACACGATGACCGAGGGGGCGCGCATGGCGGGCTTGATGATGCCGGGCACGGTGCGTCGGGACGGGCGGGCGTAGGTGTAGTCCGTTCGGCCCGCACGGTCGGCCACGGCGCGGCGCACAGCGGCACGCAGCAGGCGGTCCCATGCGACGGTCGGCGGGGCGAGGACGTCGGCAGCCCACCGGGTCAGTCCGGCAGGGACCGAGCCGCGCCCCTTGGCGTGCTGGACGTCCTGGACGGCCTGGGCGACGCGGCGGCGCACGAGGTCGCCTTCGGCGGGGGTCAGGGGCGTGCCGGCGTCGTCGTCCAGTGCGACGTTCGCGGGCAGTTCGCCGGGCGCGGCCGGGCTCCCGGAGCCGGAGCCGCACCCGGGCGAGCCGTCGTCGGGCAGGTCGGGCGCGTTGCCGTCCAGGGGCACGAGGTGGGCGTAGTACGTCTCCGCGAGGTCGCCGTCCTGGCAGCCCAGCGCGCTCGGGGTGACGACCCCTTCGGGCAGCGGGACACCGGCGCTGAGCAGGTCGTCGTTGATTTCCGCGTCCCCGGCGAGGTTCCACGCGAGGTGGTTGCGCGGCGTGGGCAGGTTCCCGGCGCGCCCGGCGTGGTCGCGCAGCAGGTGGCCCGCTTCGTGCAGCAGCACCGCGCCCACGGTGGTGGAGTCCCACCGGTTCGGGCCGGTCAGCAGGTCGGGGTCCATGTACAGCCGCCAGGTGCCGTCCACGGCGAACGTCCCCAGCCCGGGTGCCGCGACCGGCGCGACGGCGAACAGCGCGTGCATGAAGTACGGGGCGTTCTCGGCGGCGACGAGGCGTCCGAGCCGGAACGCCTCGAACTCGTCGCCGTCCAGGGGTCGGACCGGGCCGCTCATGCCGCCACGCTCCCGGCCAGGCCCGCCGCCGCGAGCACGGGGGCGAACTTGTCGCGCACGGCGGCAGGGACGCGCGCGCTGGCCGGGCGGCAGGCCGCGAGCGGGCGGGCGGCGGCAGCGGAGACGTCGGGTGCGCCTGCCTCTGCGGCGGCGAGCAGCGGCCCCCATGCCTTGCGCCAGGCGTCGGCGGACCCGGCGCTGGCAGCCCACCCGACGACGGCGGACAGCACGGCCCACACGCGGTCCGGGCGTCCGGTCCAGTCCACGATCGACGGGTCATCGATGACGGCGGCGGGGTCGGGCAGGTCGGCCTGGTCCACCCAGGTCAGGAACTCGACCCCGACACCCTCGCCCACGAGGCCGAACGCGAGCGCCTGGCGGGCGGCGGCGTCGTCGTCGCGCACGTTGGCCAGCGCCGTGGCGAGCATCGCCCAGACGCGCCGCGAGGGCCACGGACCGCCCGTGCTCGCGGCGGCGCGGGGGAAGGTGTGCAGGTGCTCGGGCTTGTGCCGGATGAAGCCGGTCACGAGCGCCTTGACGGACTCGACACGGGTCGGGTCGGCGGTGATCGCCCGGGACGCCGGGGGCGCGGCCCAACCGGTCGTCATGCCGTCGAGCCAGTCGTCCACCGAGGGGCGGAACTCGACGTGGCAGAACCGGTTGGCCAGCGGCGGGCTCATCTCCCACCCGTCAGCGGCGCGGTCGGGCGGGTTCGCCCCGGCCACCACCCGCACCCCGGCAGGCAGGGTCAGGTCCCCCACCGTGCGGTCGAGCGCGACGGCGAGCATCGCGGCCTGCACGGCGGGCGGGCAGGTGGTCAGTTCGTCCAGGAACAGGTACCCGGCACCGGCAGTGGCCAGGTGCTGAGCCCACGCGGGCGGGGACAGCACCACGCCCCCGTCTGACACGACGGGCAGCCCGGCGACGTCGGCGGGCTCGCGGATCGAGCCGAGCACCGTCTCGCACGGCACCCCTTCGGCGGCAGCCAGGCCCCGCACGAGGCTGGACTTGCCCATGCCCGGGTCGGACAGCAGCAGCACCGGCACAGCGGCACGCCCGCAGGCGTCGATCACGGTCACGGTGGTAGCGAGGTCGCTCATGGGTCATGCTCCGTTCGAAAAGCGGCTGGTCAGGCCACCGGGTGGTTGGTACTGCCCACCGTTCCGCGTCACCGTGGACGTAGCAAGGGCGCTCGCCTCTTCCCCGGCACCCCATGCCGACGGTCCCGGCGTCACGACGCGCCGGGGCTAGCTCGGTGGGGCCGGGAGTTCCAGAAGAGCAACCTCGAGGTACCGGCCGGCGGTGGCGGACACAAGGAGGTCCGATGAGGCGATCGAAGTTGAACCGGGTGCGGGCGCCGCAGCAGGTGAAGCGGCACCCCGAGGAACTGTTCCGGGGGTATCTCGAGTCGTCTCCGCTACCGGCGGTCCGTTGGGTCGTCGACGCCGAGTGGGAGTACATGACGGGTGAGAATTACGTCGAGCTCGAGGACGGGTTCACGGATCCGGCGGTGCCTTTGGCGCTCGTCGATGCGTACGTCCGCGCAGACCGCGTGCGACGCTTCCGCGCGCGGTCTGGCTTCTTACCCCACGGACTCGACGATCCTGAAGGTGCGGCGTGGCTGGACCAGATGAGACGAGCCGCGTCGGGGATGCCGAATCGGTCCGGGATCGTGTGGAGCCGCGAGCTGCAATGGCTCATGGACACGGTCATCCCCGGCTGGCTGGACACTGGGCCGTCCTTCGTCCGGGACGATGTCCGCTTTCGCGCCCGTGCGACGGAGGTGGCTGCGTACCGGAAGCGCCACGGCGAGCTGCCGATGGCAGACGACCTCGGCATGTGGCTCCGGGCCACGCGTTTGTCCGCGCACGGGAAAGGTAGGGCGAAGTGGTCGCCCGAGAGGCAGCGCATCATGGACGACCTGGTTCCTGGATGGCAGGAGTCCACTGCGGCACCGCGGATCTCCTCTGACACGATCCGAACCAGAGCAGAGCAGATCGCCAGCTACCGCGAGGCCTTCGGACGGTTCCCCCCGAGCAACGCGCACGACCCGCAGATCAAGAGCCTCGGTACCTGGCTTGTGACGGTCAGGCGGTCGGCCCGCGGCGCGGGTTCTCTTAGGTGGTGCGACGAGTGGCAGCAGATCATGGACGAGGTCGTCCCGGGCTGGCAGAGCGCCTCACGAAAGAGCTGACGACGGCGCGGGTCTCCCGTCTCAGGTGCGCAAGTTGTCGACGATCGTCCCGACGGCGTCCGGGACGCTGCTGGCCGGCAGGGCGATGCTCAGCGCGTTCCACTCGTCGTCGGTGAGCTCCCGTCCAGCCCAGGTGTCGGCCTGCTCCCGGGAGACGAGGCCGACGCCGGCGCCAGTGCCCGGGTCGCCGTCGTAGATGGGTGCGTCGTTGAGGTTGATCCGTACTCGGTGGCCGTTGGGGGCGTCGACCTGCACGACGGGGACCTGGTCGATCTCGCCGTGGTAGGTCACTACCTCGACCTGGTCGATGTCGAGGGCCGCGGAGATCTCGTGTACGTCGAGCTGCACGGTCACCCCCCGGGACTCGGCAGCTCTGACGGCGTCGAGCTCCTCGGGGTCTATGTCGTAGGTGTCACGCAACGCGGCGAGCGCCGCCCCGCGCGAGGTGTGGATCGTGGTCGCGAGGCCGTTGTCGGGGTCGCGTGTGGCCAGGGTCGTCAGCTGCACGGTCGTCTCCATCTCGTCTCGTGCCGTGGCCGGCGCCGCGAGCGCCATGGTGGGCTCGCGGCGCCGGCGCGGTCAGGCTGCTTCGCGGACGGGCACGATGAGGGCGCGGAAGCGGTCGCCGATGTAGGCGCGCACGGGGAGCGTGGGGTCCTGGAACTCGAACCGCACGGTGGCACCGTGGCGCTGGAGGACGGTGGCGCGCTTGCCGAGCTCGCCGTCCTTGTACGGGACCACCTTCGCCAGGCGGGCCAGGAGTGCGGGGTTGAACAGGACGTGGTCGACCTCGCCGGAAGCCTCGGCGCGGTCCCACAGGCGCGAGACCGCGGGGTACTCCCCCGCCACGCTCACGAACGTCCAGCTGCCGCCGTCGGGGTAGGTGAGCGTGACCTTCTCGTCCTCGACGCGCACCGCGGTGGGGTCACCGTTCTTGACGAGGGTCGCGACGTCGTCTCGACCCACCAGGAACGCGCTCCAGCCCTCCGGGTCGGGCGGCGTATCGCCTCCGAACGTCTGCTCCCCGATCATGAAGCGGTCCGTCGCGGTCGCGATGTTCACGTTCCGCTCCGAGTCCCACCGCACCTGCACTGCCTTGATCACGTCTCCGTCCAGCTTGGCGCTGGACATGAACAGCGCCGCCGACTGCACCGCGTGCGCGAAGCCCTGCCACTGCGAGCTCATAAGTCCTCCCGGACTCTCGAGGCGGATGGTCAGTCCGCCGTTTGGTTGGTGCCTTCGACACTACCCACGGCCACCGACTCCCGGGAGGGGTCCAGGCGCCGTGACGGGCTCTGTGCGGCGCACCTGGCGCCCGCTAATCTCGGGCGATGAGGTACGAGACGAACGTCCCCGAGGGGCTCCACCTCGGGGACTCGGACACGGACCCTGGCGCGAAGTCGGGGCTGTTGTTCGACGAGAGCAACCGGCTGGTCGGGCAGGCGACGTGGCGACCCGTCGAGGACCCGCCGCCGGTCGAGGAGCCGTGGGCTGACTCGTTCGTGAACGCCCACGACGCCCGCACCCAGGAGCAGCGCGAAGCAGATGCGGAACTAGCCGACCGGATCGCCGAACTGGTGGTCACGCTGGCCGTCGTGAGAGCGGTCGCTGCGGCTCCGCGCGTGAAGCGGTTCTGGAGCATGTCCCTTGGGCCGAGGCTCAGGGCGCTGCGGGAGCGGTTGTCGTCGATCCGGTTACCGCGGTTGACGGCCGATGCGACGAGCGCGAACCGCGTGCGGCAGCTGGAGGAAGTAGGCAGCGTCGTGAGCTCCGAGCTCGCCGCCGTGGAGCCCGAGCCAGCCCTGGCGATGACGAAGGCCGAGTGGGACGCACGGGTGGCGGCCATGCTCGCAGCGGAGGCATTCCGCGACGAGCAGTTCGACATTCTGCGACGCGCCACGGTCGTCGACCCGAAGATGATCGTCGTCGGCGATGACCCGGACGAGAGGCTGACACCTCGCGACTTCGTAGTCCACGTGCAGCGCGCGCTGGGAGCCGCCGGCCCGGCAGCGCTGGACGACAGCCTGTACGCCGCACTGGTCGACGCAGCTCTCCAGGACGAGCCGACCACCGAGTCGGCGAAGCGGATTGGCCCTGCAGAGAGGTAGCCGACAACACGCTGAGGTCCCCGGTTCATTGGGCATGGGGTGCTGCTCTGGTGCCGGCAGCCCACGGGATCGTGGGCTGCCGGCACGCTGTCAGTCAGCGGCGGCGTTTGCGGCGGCGAGGGCGGCGATGTCGATCTGGCCGGCATACGCCACGCCCGGGATGGTGCGCGGCTCCGTGCCGTCCCGGTCCCCGTGGACCGCGGGGTCCGGCGCGGTCCAGTACCGGCCGCACTCGGCGCACAGCAGGTGCGTCGGCTCGGGCGTGCCCTGGCGACGCGACACGTACCCGCCGTCCGCGTCGGCGGGGAGGAAGCCGCCGCACTCGACGTCGTTGCCGCACGGGCACACGGGCGCGTCGAACCATCCGCCGGCGAACGTGAGCACGCGGGCGGCGACGACGGCGCGGGCCTGGTCCAGGACGGCCAGGACCTCGACGTCCGTGCCCTCGACCACGATGTGCTGCTCCGAGCCGTCGCACGTGAGCACCAGTTCCGGGACGTTCAGGGTGTCGTCCTCGTACTCGTCGCCGCCGTACTGGTCGGGCGTGAGGTAGGCGGCGGTGGTGCGGGAGGCGGAGATTCCGGCGAGGCGGTAGCCCACGGTCGGGCTCCTTTCGGTTGCAGCGTGGTGGGGTTGAAGGGTGTCCGGCCGCCGCTTGCGGCGCGGGCGGGCGGGCGGGCGGTCAGAGGGTGCGGAGGAAGTCGTTCGGCGCGAGGGTCAGCGGCTCCCCCTCGGCGGTCCACACGGTCACGTCCTCGCCGGTCGGCAGGCTGTATCGGTCCCGGGGGACGGCGATGCCAGTCACCACGGTGGGGCGACCGTCCGGGCGGACGACGGTCTGCCCCAGGGCGAGGGTGTGCGCACGCGTCACGGCGACGCCGTTGTACGTGGCGCCCACGGACCCGGTGACGCGGGCGTGCGCGATGGCGGCGGCAATGTCGCCGGCGTCGTCGTCGCTGCCGACGCCGGTGTGGTCCGGGTCGGCCAGGTCGATGAGCACGGTCACGGCGTCTGCGGGCTCGGTCCGGTCCGTCAGCACCTGGACGTCGGTCGCGTCGTCCTCGGTGAAGCCATCGATGAGCAGCGCGTGGCACTGGGCGTGGTCGGCGGCGGCCAGGCTCGGGTACGGGCCGACGTGCAGGCTCGGGGAGTGCTCGCGCTCAACGAGAATCCAGTGCCCGTCGTGCGTGGCCTCGACGCCGGCGCCAGGCGCGGCGGCGGTGTCCATGCACACGTGGCCTTCGGCGACGGACAGAAGCACCTCGATGCTGTCGCCGTGCTCGACGTCGCACAGCACGCTCTCGCACGCGGTGCAGGTGAGTTCGAGGTCGGTCTTCACGGGGTCGTCGGAGCGTCGGGCCTCGAAGTGGCTCGGGGTGAGGGTCATGGTGCGGTCCTTCCGGTGAAGCTTGGGCGGGGTGGTACGCCGGTCGCTGGCGGCGCGGGGTCGCGCTCGGGGTGCCAGGCCCGCCCGGGAGGGGTGGGCCGGGCCCGTTGGTCACTCGCCGGGGACCCGGCCCGAGCGGTACGCGTTGTGCAGGCAGGACCCGCTCATGCCGGCGCCCAGGTCACTGGTCAGCGGGTCGGCGCCTGCTCGCCGTCGGCCAGGGCCTGCCGCTGCTCGTTCAGGCGGGCGCCGCACTCGCACCACGTGCTCTCGTCGGTGCCGGGGACCACGGGGTACTCGTGGTCGCCGCACTCGCAGGTGAACGTCTCCGGCTCGTCGTCCACGTCGGCGTCGTCCAGGGCGGCGTACCCGGCGGCGAGGGTTCCGGCCAGGCGCTGGCTCACCCCGTCGGCGCATACGCACGACACGGTGCCATCGGTGAGGTAGCCGTCACCCTGCTCGATGGGGTCGGTGCTGTTCCGGGCGTGGGTCTCGGCGTTCCACTCGGCGATGTTCTCGACGGCGCAGCCGACGGCGTGGGCGTAGCAGGTCGCTGTGTGCCGAGCGCGGATGGAGGGTGTGGGGGTGCTCGTGGTGTGCGTCATCGCGGGGTGCTCCGCTCTTCGAGATGGCTGGTCAGGCCATCGGGTGGTTTGGTGCTCACGACACTACCGACCGCTGCGAGCGATTCGGACCCCGTGGCGGGCGGCATGGGGTGCCCCGGCACGGGTGAGGCACCGGCGTCCGATGCCTCACCCGCTCGAGCTCGCCGGATTCGGTGGTACCGCTCGGAGGAGGTCCGGTCGAGGTCGGACGAATTGAGATGTGCCCAGACGTCATCACGCTCGAGGTCGTTGATCGCGTCGTCGACGCTCTCGGCGTTGCGGGTGATGTAGAGGGTCGCGGTGACTTCGACGCGCAGGTCGTAGTCGCGGGTGCGTCGGCGCATCCCGTGCTCCTCCATGAACTCGTCGAACCGCTCGCACAGGGCGTTGTCGTTGGCGTACGTGTGCGCCTCATCGGTGAGCCGCTCGATCCACTCGGCTCGGTCTGCTGCTGCAGCCTGCTGGGCTCGGCGCTGGTTCGAGATTGCCGTCATCGCCGCGCGCATACCCGGCTCGGGCGGGCCGGTCACGATCTTGCGGGCGTCGAGCTCGGCGATGGCATGCTGCCCGGAATAGACGTCCCCACTCGGGGAGACCCACACCGTCCAGAGGTTCCCCTCGCGTAGCGCTACGGCCCCGGTGAGGGCCGTGTCGGTCCCGACCCACACGCGCGGGTCGCCGTTCACGGTGACCGGCTCCCCTGGCGTGGGCAGGACCACGACCCCGCCGGCGGCGAGCGCCCGGCCCGGCTCGTGCTCGACGTACAGGGTGTCGCCGTCCACGCGGGTGACGGTCGTCAGTTGCCCGTTCGCTATGGCCTGCCGGCCCTCCAGGGCCAGGGCGGTGGTGGGCGCGTCGATGGTGCTGGTCTCGGACATGACGGTTCTCCGTCCGTCCGTTCGGGGTGGCTGGTCAGGCCACCGATTTGGTTGGTGCTTCGACGCTATCGGCGCTCGCCGGCGGGCGACAGCCCCGCCCCAGCTGCACCGGGCACCCCATGCCCGCTGCCTCAGTAGCAGCGCGCCGGCCCCGTGGTGGACGGGGC
>NZ_JBHTVC010000073.1:0-25584 GCF_042793275.1 Isoptericola sp. NPDC056578 | reverse complement strand
GGTCTGCCCTGTCATGACACCCTCCGGAACGCTCGACGCCCGCTTCAGCGAGGCCACCGATCCCACGCCCTGGCCCGAGGTCGAGGCCGCTCTGACGGCCGCGACCGTCTACCAGCTCGTCACCATCCGGGCGGACGGCCGCCCGCACGTCACGCCCCTCGTCGGGCTGTGGACCGACGACGGCTTCGTCTTCTGCACCGGTCCCGGCGAGCAGAAGGCCCACAACCTCGCACACAGCCCGCACGTCGCCGTGACGATCGGGACCCCGGAGTGGGACGCCGGCCTCGACGTCGTCGTGGAGGGCGTCGTCGTCCGCGCCACCGGCGGCCCCGAGCTGCGTCGGCTGGCCGACGGCTTCCGCGCCAAGTACGGCGACGCCTGGGACTTCGAGAACGACGACGAGTCCTTCGACCCGCACGGCCAGCGCGCGCTCGTCTACCGCGTGGTGGTCGACAAGGTGCTCGCGTTCGCCAAGTCGCCGCACGGGCAGACGACCTTCCGGCCCTGACGTCGTTCAGTCGAACAGGCTCGCGGGGTCGGCGTCGATGGTCGGGACGGGAGCGGAGCACTCCGCCACGACCGCGCCGCCGTCCAACAGCTCCGCGCGCGCCGACCAGCCCGTGGGCTCCCCGGGCACGGTGACCACGGTGGACGCGACCTCGTCGGCGGGGGAGAACCATGCGACGTCGGCGGCCTCGTCGATCCCGTCGCCGGCCTCGTCGGGGCCGGTCGTGCCCGGGGACTCGGCCCAGTACAGGTGCCTCCCGTCCGGCGAGGTCACGGTGAGGCGGGCTTCGAGGTCGCCGACCTCCGGGTTGTCGCTCGAGTCCACGCTGAGCCCGGTGGTCCATGCGACCGCGACCTGCCAGCGTGTGACGTCGACGCGTGTGATGCCGAGCCGGGAGTCCATGTCGAACGACCGGGCGCTGCCGATCATTGCCGTCGCGGCGAAGTCCCCGGTGCTCATGCACGACGACTGCTGCTCGGACATCTGCTGCCCGCCGCCGGAGCTCGCGGTGACGCTCGCCGCCGCGGCCGCCGCGCACAGCACGAGTGCGACGCCGCCGGTGACGGGTCGCGGCCAGCGCAGCCAGGGCGCGTGCCGGTCGCGGGAGGCCCGCAGCCGGGCCACGAGCGGATGCGCAGGGGGCGCCGTGGTGCGGACGGCGACGGTGCCGAGCAGCGAGTCGGCGAAGGTGCGGCCGTCCTTCCGGAACGCGGAGCGCAGGTAGCCGATCAGCAGGATCGCGTCGAGCATGTGCGCGAACCAGCGCAGCACCGTTCCGAGCAGCCCGATCGGGCGGCCGGTGCGGTCGTCGACCACCGCGACGTGCGCCACCCGCTTGCCCGGCGTCGCGCCCGTGTACGCCTGGAGGATCCCGAGCGCCAGCAGGGTGCCGGCCGTCCAGGCCGCGCCGCCGGTCCCGCCGGGCTTGCCCAGGCCGGGGAGCGCGGCGAGCGTCGGCGCGGCGCCCGTCGCGAGGAAGACCACCGCCGCCACGATCGCGGAGTCGAGCAGCGTCGCCAGCACGCGCAGTCCCCACGCCGCCGGCGGGCGGTCGGGCGGGAACGGGCCGAGGGCGTGCTCGACGGGCCGCCCTGCCCCCGTGGAGGTGCCCCGAGGGGACGCCGTCGTCGTCATGGCCGGATGCTTCCACGAGCGGGCGAGCGCGTCCACGGGGCGTCCAGCCCGTGTCCAGGTCAGGGGGTCGCGACCGTGCCCGCGTCGCCGTCGACCGTCACCTCCGGGGCGTCGCGCAAGACGTCGGTCGCGGCGGGCACGCCGAGCACGGCGGGCAGCCGCAGCTCGCGCGCGACGATCGCCGCGTGCGACAGCAGCCCGCCCGTCTCCGTGACGACGGCGGCGACGACGCCGAACAGGGGCGTCCACGCGGGGTCCGTCTCGCGGCACACGAGCACGTCGCCGGGCCGCACGGCGGCGAAGCCGTCCGGTCCGTGCACCACCCGCGCCGGCCCGCTCGCCCGGCCGCCGCTGGCCCCCGTGCCCCGCAGCACGTCTGCGCGCCCACCACGCTCCGCGGGCGGCTCGGGGAGGGCCGCGGTGACGGGTCGGGCCTGGAGGAGCCAGACCGTGCCCGCGTCGTCCACCGCCCACTCGACGTCCTGCGGCCCGCCGCGCAGGTCGGTGACCCGCTGTCCGAGCGCGGCGAGGCGCAGCACGGTGTCGTCGTCGAGGCAGGGGCGGTCACGCTCCGACGCCGGGACGTCGCGGGTGGTCGTGCCGGCGCCCGGTCCGGTACGCGCGCGGTCGACGCGGGTGCGCTTGTCGCCGGTGCGGTGCTCGACGACGCGGCCGTCGGCGACGGTCCAGCGGTCGGGGCCGACGGCGCCCTGCACCACGCTCTCGCCCAGCCCCCACGAGGCCTCGACGACGGCGCGCCCGTCGCCCGTGAACAGCACGCCCGCCGCGCGCGCGTCGACCAGCCGCTGCACGACGACCGAGACGTCGGCAGGGGTGTGCAGGCCGGACGTCGCGGACCGGTAGGCCATGGCGCGCGGGCCCGCCGCCGACGCGCGACAGGCTCGGACCGCCTCGACGACGCGGTCCGTGCCGACGGCCCCGAGCACCGTGGCGTACTGCCCGGCCGCCGACGCGCGGGCGCCGTCCTCGTCCGACGCCGACGACCGCACCGCCACGGGCGCGTGTCGCCCGAGCGTGTCGAGCGCACCGTCGACGGCGGCGACGAGGCCGTCACCGTCGAGGGAGGCCGGGACGACGAAGCCGTCCGGCACCGGCAGCCCGGCCCGCCGCAGCACGCCGAGCGCGGCGGCCTTGCCGCCGTGCGCCGGGGCCGCGTCGTCGAGCGGCACGACAGGCTCCACGCCGCACCTCCGTCCCTGGACGTCGTTCGCGAGCTCGCCGACGGCGGCACGCAGGGACCGACGTCGGCGCTGCTCAACATGTCGTTGACAACAGTTCGTTGATGGTGCACGGTCTCCGCATGGACCGCAAGCCTCACGACGCCGACGAGGGCGCCGCGCGCGCCGAGGCCGGCGCCCGCCGCGTGCTGCTCGACCTGGGTGCCGACGCGCTCGCGCCGCGGCCGTGGGAGCCGGCGTCCGTGCCGCCGTCGGCGACGGACCTCGTGCGCCACTACCTGTGGCGGTCCGCGCGCGGGGAGCTCACGCCCGAGCAGGACGCCGCCGGGGCGCTCGCCGCCCTGGCGCTCGTGCCCGCCGCGCGCGCCGAGGCGGAACAGCTCGAGACGGCGGCGCTCTTCTCCGCCCGCGCCGCCGGGCACACGTGGGGGCGGATGGCGTCGGCGCTGGGTCTCGGCTCCCCGCAGGCCGTGCAGCAGCGGCTCGACCGGCTCGTCGCACGGTCCGCCGGTGCGGGGGAGTCGCCGTGAGCCGTGCGTCGGAGCCCGAGCTCCTCGTGCTGCACGCCGTCCGCGTGCGGGGCACGGCGGACGATCGGGCCGTGGCCGAGCGGTCGGGGCTCGCGGCGGAGGTCGCCCGCGAGCTGCTGCTGGATCTCGAGGCGTTCGGGCACGTGACCTGGGCGGAGTTCGCCGGGACCGGCGGCTGGTCCCTCACCGGGCGCGGGCGGGCCGAGGGCGAGCGGCGCCTCGCCGCCGAGCTGGCCGCCGACCCGACCGGCCGTGCCGCCGCCGTCGTGCGCGAGGCGGTCACCGCGTTCGACCCGCTGAACGGCCGGCTGCTCAGGGCGTGCACCGACTGGCAGCTGCGGCCCGCGGACGGCGGCCGGCTCGACGTCAACGACCACCGGGACGCGTCGTGGGACGGCCGCGTGCTCGCCGAGCTCGCCGACGTCGTCGACGGCGTGCGCCCGGTGCTCGCCGGGCTCGCGGGCGAGCTTGCCCGCTTCGCCGGCTACGACCTGCGGCTCGACGACGCCCTGGCCGCGGCGCGGGCCGGCGACGGCGCGCGCGTGGCCGGCCTGGGCACGGCCTCCGTCCACGGGGTGTGGATGGAGCTGCACGAGGACCTGCTCGCCACCGCGGGACTCCCGCGCGGCGCCTGAGATCGCTGTCGGTCCCTGCTGGCACCCTGGGCGGGTGACGGGACGGGCAGTGATCAGCGAGGCGAGCGGCGACCTGCTCGCGGCGGACGTCGACGCGCTGGTCAACGCGGTGAACACGGTCGGCGTGATGGGCAAGGGGCTCGCCCTGCAGTTCCGCCGCGCCTACCCGGCGATGTTCGACGACTACCGCGAGGCCTGCCGCTCCGGTGAGGTGCGTGTGGGGCGGATGCACGTGTGGGAGACCGGCGCGGACTCCGGCCCGCGGTTCGTCGTGAGCTTCCCGACCAAGGAGCACTGGCGCTCCGCGTCGCGCCTGGCCTTCGTCGACGACGGCCTCGTCGACCTCGCCGCGGTGATCCGGCGGCACGGGATCCGGTCGGTCGCTGTGCCCGCCCTCGGTGCCGGGCTCGGCGGACTCGACTGGGGCGTGGTGCGCCCGCGGATCGTGGCCGCGCTCGGGGAGCTCGACGGCGTCGACGTGCGGCTGTACGGGCCGCAGGGCTGACGCCCGGGCCGTGGGCCATCAGACCGCGGCGACCTCGTGCAGCGACGACGCGAGCGGCGCGATCTCCGGGATGTTCTCGGCGCGCGTGAGGGCGTCCTCGAGCGCGCGGTCGTGCGTGGGCCGGGCCTTTGTCAGCAGGGCCCGGCCGGCGGGCGTGAGCTCGGTGTAGATGCCGCGGCGGTCGTCGGCGCACAGGATGCGCGTGAGCAGGCCGCGGTCCTCGAGGCGGGTGACGAGGCGCGTCGTGGCGCTGCTGGACAGCGCGGCGGCACGCGCGAGCTGCTGCATGCGCATGTGCCAGCCGTCCTGGCGGCTCAGCGCGTCGAGCACGGTGAACTCCACGACGGAGAGCTGGTGCTCCTTCTGCAGCGCGCGCTCCAGGTCCGTCTCGATCAGCCCGTGCAGCGCGGCGAGCGTGCGCCAGCCGCGCGCGCGGATCTCGACGGCGTCGTCGGCGATTCCCATGTCGGCCTCCTCGCGGGCCCGTGGCGGCCCGTCGTCCGGGTCACAGCATAGCGCCTTGCGCCGATATAGCGCGTGTGCAACTATCTAGAACGTTGCGCGTGCAACTAGTGCACGCGCAACGTTCCCCGCTCCCCACCCTGGAGGCCTCGATGCCTGCCGCGCTGTACGCCCTCGCCCTCGGGGGCTTCGGCATCGGACTCACCGAGTTCGTCATCATGGGCCTGCTGCCGGAGGTGTCCGCCGACTTCGGCGTCACCGAGCCGGTGGCCGGCTACCTCATCTCCGGCTACGCCCTGTCCGTCGCCGTCGGAGCCATCGCCATGACCGCGGCGCTGTCCCGCATGCCGCGCAAGCGGGCCCTCCTGCTGCTCATGGTCCTGTTCATCGTCGGCAACCTGCTGTGCGCCGTCGCCCCCACGTACGGCATGACGATGGTCGGCCGGGTCGTCGCGGCACTGTGCCACGGCGCGTTCTTCGGGATCGGCGCGGTCGTCGCGGCCGACCTCGTGCCCGCGAACCGTCGCGCGGCCGCCATCTCGATCATGTTCGCCGGTCTGACTGTCGCGAACGTCGCCGGGGTGCCGCTCGGCACGTTCCTCGGCCAGGCGGCGGGCTGGCGCGCCACGTTCTGGGCCGTCACCGCCGTCGGCGTGCTCGGTCTGATCGGCATCGCCGTGCTCGTGCCGCGCACGGAGCACCGCTCCACCGGGTCGGTCCTCACGGAGTTCCGCATCTTCCGCGGCAGCCAGGTCTGGCTGTCCATGGCGGTGACCGTGCTCGGCTACGGCGGCATGTTCGGCGCCTTCAGCTACATCGCGTTCACGCTCACCGAGGTGAGCGGCTTCAGCAGCGCCGCCGTCCCGTGGCTCCTCGTCGTCTTCGGCGTCGGCACCGTCACGGGCAACGTGCTGGGCGGCCGGGCCGCCGACCGCAACCTCGTCCGGTCGCTCGTCACCGTGATCGCCGTGCTGGCCGTCGTCCTCGTCCTCTTCGCGCTCACGGCGCAGAGCCAGGTCGCGACCGTCGTCGGCCTGCTGCTCATGGGCGGCTTCGGCTTCGCCACCGTGCCCGCGCTGCAGACGCGCATCATGCGGTACACGGACGCGGCGCCGACGCTCGGCTCCGGCGCCAACATCGCCGCGTTCAACGTCGGCAACGCGTTCGGCGCGTGGGCCGCGGGCCTCGCCCTCGCCGCCGGCGCCGGCTACACCTCGCCCCTCTGGGTGGGCGCGGTCGTCACGGTCGCCGGGCTCGGCGTCCTCCTGGTCGCCGTGCGCACCCGGGGCGGCGAGCTCGCCCCGGCGCGCGACGCCGACCGCGAGCTCGCGCCCGCCGCCGTCTGACCCACCCTCCTGAACCTCAGCCCCGCACCACCGGAAGGACCTCCCCCATGACCGCGAACGTCCCCACCGTCACGCTCTCCGACGGCCGCACCATGCCCCAGCTCGGCTTCGGCGTCTTCCAGGTGCCCGACGCCGAGACCACGGCCGCGGTGAGCGCCGCGCTCCAGGCGGGCTACCGCAGCATCGACACGGCCGCCGTCTACGGCAACGAGCGCGGCGTGGGCCGCGCCCTGGCCGAGTCGGGCGTCGCCCGCGACGAGCTGTTCGTCACCACCAAGCTGTGGATCGACAGGCTCGGCCGCGCTGCGGCCCGCGAGGGCCTCGAGGAGAGCCTCGAGAAGCTCGGCCTCGACCACGTGGACCTGTACCTCGTCCACTGGCCCACCCCCGCCACGGACGACTACCTCGACGCCTGGAAGGGCCTGGAGGACCTGCGCGACGCCGGCCTCGCGACGTCGATCGGCGTCTCCAACTTCCTGCCCGAGCACCTCGACCGCGTGGCCGCGCTGGGCGGCAGCACCCCGGTCGTGAACCAGGTGGAGCTGCACCCCGCGCTGCAGAACCGCGCGACCGTCGCCGCGAACGCCCGCCACGGCGCGGTGACCGAGGCGTGGAGCCCGCTGGCGCAGGGCGCCGTCCTGGGCGACGCGCCCGTGGTCGACGCCGCCCGCGCGCACGGCGTGACGCCCGCCCAGGTGGTGCTGCGCTGGCACCTGCAGCAGGGGCGCGTCGTCATCCCCAAGTCCGTGACACCCGCGCGCATCGCCGCGAACCTCGACGTCTTCGGCTTCGACCTGACGGACGCCGAGCTCGCCGCCATCGACGGGCTGGAGCGCGACGGTCGCACCGGGCCGCACCCGGCTGCGTTCAACGGCTGAGACGTCCGCTCGCGGCACGGAACGGCACGGCGTCGGCCACTACGATCGGGGGAGCCCGAGGTCGACGCCGTGCCGACCGGCATCCCCGCTCCGAGGAGACTCCCTCATGCCTGTCCCCACCCGCGTCGCCGTCGTCACCGGAGCCAGCAGCGGGATCGGTGCCGCCAGCGCCCGCGCCCTCGCGGCGGCGGGCTTCCACGTGGTCCTCGGCGCCCGCCGCATGGACCGGCTCGAGCAGGTGGCGGCCGAGACCGGCGGCACGGCGATCCCGCTCGACGTGACGGACGACGCGTCCGTCGCGGCGTTCGCCGCCGCCGTCGACGAGCGCCTCGGACGCTGCGACCTGCTCGTCAACAACGCGGGCGGCGCGCTGGGGACGGAGTCGGTGGCCGACGCCGACCTCGCCGACTGGCAGCGCATGTACGACATCAACGTGCTCGGCACCGTCCGCGTCACGAAGGCGCTGCTGCCGAGCCTGGTCGCCAGCGGCGACGGGCAGGTCATCACCATCGGCTCCATCGCGGGGCGCGAGCCCTACAAGGGCGGCGCCGGGTACAACGCGGCCAAGCACGCCGAGGCCGCGCTGACCCGGGTGCTGCGCCTGGAGCTGCTGGGCCAGCCCGTGCGCGTCAGCGAGATCGACCCCGGCATGGTGCACACCGACTTCTCCCTGGTCCGCTTCAAGGGCGACCAGGAGAAGGCCGACGCCGTCTACGCCGGGGTCGAACCGCTCACGGCCGAGGACGTCGCCGAGACGGTGGCGTGGATCGCCACCCGCCCGGCGCACGTCAACGTCGACCAGGTGCTGCTCATGCCCCGCGACCAGGCCGCGGCTCAGGTGGTCCACCGGCGCTGACCTCGCGCTCCTCCGCGCCCTCGTCGTCGTGCCCGACCACCTTGAGGCCGATGGCGCAGCCGATGATGCCGACGAGGAACAGCGCCTTGAGCAGCGACGCGGTCTCCGTGCCGCTGACCATCGCCCACGCGACCGTCAGCGCGGCGCCGACGCCCGTCCAGATGGCGTAGGCGGTGCCGATCGGGATGTGCTTCGCGGCGTAGCCCAGGCCGAGCATGCTCAGCGACAGGGCGACGACGAAGACGATCGTGTCGGCGGGCACGGTGAACCCGCGGCTCGCGTGCAGGGCGGTGGCCCAGACCGCCTCGAGGACGGCGCTGGCCAGCAGCACGCCCCAGGCGATGGTGCTCGTGTTCTTCGCGCTCATGTCAGCTCACCACCTTGAGTCCCACGACCGACCCGACCAGGCCGACCAGCAGCAGGGCGCGCGCGACCGTCAGCCGCTCGTCGCCGCGCACGATGGCGACCAGCACGGTGAGCACCGCGCCGATGCCCACCCACACCGCGTAGGCGGTGCCCATGGGGATCGTGAGCATCGCGTGCGCGAGGCCCCACATGCTCAGGGCCAGTCCGACGACGAACACCGTCGTCGGCACCGGGCGCTTGAAGCCGCGCGACGCGGCCAGCGCGGTCGCCCACACGGCCTCCATCACGCCGGCGGCGATGAGGATCAGCCAGTCCACGGCTCTCACTTCCCCTCGGTCGGGATCTGCTGGAAGGTCTTCGCACGATCGTGCGAAGACAGTTCTAGCACACTTCGCACGACTGTGCGAACATGGGCGGGTGCCCCAGAAGCTCGACCGTGACGAACGCCGCCGCCAGGTGTCCGAGGCCGCGTGGCGCGTCCTCGTGCGCGACGGCCTCGAGGCCCTCTCCGTCCGCAACGTGGCCGCCGAGGCCGGCCTGCCGCAGAGCTCCCTGCGCTACACGTTCCCCACCGTGTCCAGCGTGCGCGAGCGCGCCGTCGCGCTGGTGCTGGAACGGTTGCAGGAGCGGGTGGACGCCGTCGAGGAGGGCGACGGCTGGTCGCGCGCGGTGCTCGCGCAGCTCCTCCCGCTCGACGCCGAGCGGCGCACCGAGATGGAGGCCTACCTGGCCCTCGGGACCGCGGCCATGACCGACCCCGCCCTGCGCGACGGGCACCGCGCCGCGCAGGACGCCATCCGCGACGTGTGCGCGCGGGCGCTCGCCACCCTCGCCGGGGGCCCGCCGTCCGACGTCGAGGTGCGCGGGCTGCACGCGCTCGTCGACGGGATCGCGCTGCACGTCGTGCGCCAGGAGCCCGACGCCGACGCCGGCTGGGCGCTCGACGTGCTCGACGCGCACCTGGCGCGCGTGACCGGCTGAGGCTCAGGAGGTCGCGGCGCCGCCGTGCCCGTGCCGGGCGACGAACGGCGTCAGGAGCTCCTCGACGCTGCCCCAGACCTCGTCGAACGGGGCGCCGGACTCGAGCATCCGCGACGCGGCGTTGACGACGGCGTTGACCAGCTCGGCGGTGCGGCCGGGGTGCGGCACCTCGAGCGCGCGCAGGGTGTCGACCAGGGGGCGCAGGAGCTCGCCGTGCATGGCCTTCGTGCCCTGCGCCACCGCGGGTGCGGGGCCGGCGCTGGCCAGGGCGGTCGCGAGCGCGTGCTCGCCCTCGGCCACGAGCTCGAGGTTGGTCCGCGCGTAGGCGAGGACCCGGCCGGCGTCGTCGTCGGCGTCGTCCATGGCCCTCGCGACCGTCGCCGCCCAGCGGGGGAAGACGTCCTCGACCATCGCGCGCAGGAGGTCGTCGGCGGAGCGGAAGTACTGGTAGATGCTCGGCCGCGCGAGGCCGGAGCGCTCGGCGAGCGCCGCGAACGTGGGCGGGCGGCCGGTCTCGGCGAGGAGGGCACGCGCGGCGTCGAGGAGCGCCCGCTGCTGCGCCGCGCGGTGCTCGACGACGGTGGGGGCGCTGATGCGCGGCACGGGCACTCCTCCTCGCGGGTGCCCCGGGCCCGCGGGCCCGGGGCGTGACGGTCAGTCGACCAGTCTCCCATCCTCCATCCGCACCACCCGGTCGCAGTGCTCCAGGACGTCGTGGTCGTGGGTGACCATCACGGTCGCGACGCCGTGGTCGTGCGTCTCGGCCGCGAGGAGCTCGACGACGTCGTGGCTGCGCGCCCGGTCGAGCGCCGCGGTCGGCTCGTCGACGAGGAGGAGAGCCGGGGCCGTCACCAGCGCGCGGGCGATGCCGACGCGCTGGCGCTCGCCGCCGGACAGCTCGTGCGGCCGGCGGCCGGCCTTGTGCGCCATGCCGACCTGCTCCAGGAGCTCGAGCGGCGACCGCGCAGAGCCTGCGACCTTGCGCCCCGTGGCGTGCAGGGCGAACCGCAGCTGGTCGACGGCGGTGAGCGCGGGCAGGAGGTTGCCGGACTGGAACACGAAGCCGATCCGCTCGCGCCGCAGCCGGGCCTGACCGGAGCCGGAGAGGGGGCCGACGTCCACGCCGTCCACCTGGACGGTGCCGGAGTCGGGCCGGGTCAGCGCCCCGGCGACGGCGAGCAGGCTCGACTTCCCGGCGCCGGACGGGCCGACGACGGCGAGCAGCTCGCCCGCCGGGACGGCGAGGTCGACGTGGTCGAGCGCGACGACGGTGGTGTCACCGTCGCCGAGGGTGAGCACGACGTCGGTCAGGCGGAGGCCGTCGCCTGCGGCGGAGGGCCGCGCGGTGGCGGTGGTCGTCGTGGTGGGTGCGGGCTGGGTCATCGCTGTCCTCCGAGGGCGGTGAGCGGGTCGACGCGGGCGATGCGGCCGACGGCGGCGGCCGCGCCGAGGAGGCCGAGCACGACCAGCAGCGCGGCGGCGGCCGCCACCGGCACGGGCTCGAGCGAGAACGGCATGGCGGTGGACGTCAGGAGCGCGCCGAACCCGACGCCGACGGCGACGCCCACCGCGGTCGAGCCGACGAGGACGACCGCGGCCTGCCCCAGGGCGTCGCGGACCAGGTAGCCCGAGCGGGCGCCCATGGCGCGCGCGACGGCGATCTCGTGCCGGCGCTGGATGGTCCACACCGTGAAGAACGCGCCGACCACGAGGGCGGAGATGGCGTACAGGAACGTCTGGATGAGGTCGAGCGTGAGGGTCTCGGCCGCGTACCCCGGCGAGCCCTCGAACGAGTCCTCGAGGGGCACGGCGGCGGTCCCGGTGCCGGCGCCGGCGGCCGCGAGGTCGAGGTCCGCCCCGTCGGACTCCGCGAGCGCGACGGCGGTCGCCTCGTCGTAGGCCTCGGGGCGCACCTCGTCGCCGGGTCCGGCGCCGGCGTGGATCTCCTGCCAGGTGGCGAGGGGGACGTACGCGACGTCCACGTGCCCGTAAGTGTGCTGGCCGTCGAGCACGCCGACGATCGTCAGCTTCGTGCCGAGCCGGTCGACCGTCACCGTGTCGCCCACCCCGAGCCCGAGGTCGGTGACGGTCTCGCTGACGACGATCCCGTCGTCCTGCGCGAGACCCTCGCCCTGCGTGACGAGGTCGGGCGCGGGCGCGAGGAACGAGTCGGGGTCGACGCCGAAGAGGGCCAGGTCGACCGCCTCGCCGTCCGGGCCCTCCGCGTTGACGAGCTGGTTGCCGAACAGCGCGGCGTCGGCGACGCCGTCCTCCTCGGCCCACCGTGCGGCCTGGTCCCGCTCCACCGTGCTGCGGGAGAACGCCGAGTCGACGGGGGTGCCCTCGTCGAAGGCGAACGCCGTCACGGGCAGCTTCTTGAGCCCGGAGACGCCGTCGTTCACCAGCCCCGAGGAGAGCCCCGAGAGGATGACGACGAGGATCGCGACGAGGGCGACGACACCCCCCATCAGGCCGAACCGTGCCCGCGCGAACACCAGCTCGCGCCACGCCAGAAACATCGTGCTCCCTTCCGCGCCGGCACCAGTTGCCGACGTCATGTCGGGAACGATACCAACGCGACGTCGGGAAACTGTCGGGATGCGGGAGCTCAGGCTGTGGGGTGGGTCACCGGGCCTCGCGGCCGCCGCCCGCCAGGGCGTCGCCCACCTCGGAGCGCAGGTACAGCACGGAGCGGCCGGCGCGGGCCGACGTCAGCAGGCCGGCGTCGCGCAGGACGCGCAGGTGCTGGTTGACGGCGCTGGTCGTCACGTCGAGGCGGCGGGCCAGCTCGGTGGACGACGCCGGGTGCTCCAGCGCGGTGAGCAGGCCCGCCCGCGCGCGGCCCAGGACGGCGACGAGGGCGCGGTCCGCCACGTGCCGCTCCGCCTGCCACAGCGTGCCCGTGCCGCGCGCGCCGTACATGATCATCGGCGGCTCGGCCGGCGAGATCGGGGCGGACGCCGCCCGGGTGAACAGCGTGGGCACGAGCGTGAGCCCCGCCCCGGTGGTGGAGCGGCGGTGCTCGCCGCTGAGCGTCCCCAGGCGGACGCTCACCACGCCCTCGGCGAACGAGACCCGAGGGGAGAGGTCGGCGAACATCGCGCCCGCGCCGCGCGCCGAGATCACGGTGCCGCGGTGCACGACGTCGGCCTGCAGCACGGCACGCATCCGCGGCCAGACGGGCGCGAAGCAGGCGTCCCAGTAGCCGGTGAGCGCGTCGAGCATCCGGCGCCGCACGCGGGGGAGCGGGCCGCGCAGCGGAGCGGGCAGGCCGCCCGGGTGCACCGCGGCGAGGTCGTGCGCGACCACGGCGTCGTCGACGCCGGCCACGCCGACGAGCTCGTCGTCGAGGCGGGTGAGCGGGCTGCCCGGGCGCGGCGTGAGGAAGTCCGGCGTCCACATCACCTCGTTGGTCAGCGCGAGCAGCATCTCGCCGTCGAGGGTCGGCCGGGCCTCCTGCACGCGGCGCAGCCACGGCAGGTGCACGGGGAAGCGGCCGGGGTCGCGCCACGCGCGCAGCGACAGCACCAGCTCGTTCAGCGGGGAGACGGCGAACCGGACGTCGGCGAGGTCCATGCCCGCCAGCTCGTAGTGCATCCAGCCCATCAGCGGCTCCGTCCCACGGTGTGAGCATAGATGTAGGCCAGCGCTACATCCGTTCCGGGTACGGACGGACGGGTCCCTACTGGTGCCGTGATCCAGACCCTCCTGCCGCGGGACCCCGTGGCGCGCGCCCTCACCGTCTCGACCATGGCGTTCGCCGCGTCGACGGGGATCTTCTACACCGTCTCCGTCCTGTACTTCACGCGCGTGGTCGGGCTGCCCGCGACCACCGTCGGGCTGGGCCTCGGCATCGCCGGCGGCGCGGGCGTGCTCGGGTCGTACCTCGCCGGGCGCTGGTCGGACCGGCGCGGCGCGCACCGCGTGCAGGTGTGGGGCCTGCTCGCACAGGCGCTGGCGCTGGCGGCGTACTCGTTCACCTCCGACGCGGTGAGCTTCACCGCCGTCGCCGTCGTCGTCAGCGCCGGACGCGGGGTGCAGTCCACCGCCCGGCAGGCGCTGCTGGCCCGGTGGTTCACCGGCCCCGAGCGCGTCGACGTCCGCGCGCGGCTGCGCGTCGTGACGAACGTGCTCATCGGGCTCGGCACGCTCGCCGCCGCCGTCGCGCTCCTGGTGGACACCGCGGCCGCGTACCGCACCGCGATGGTCGCGACGGCGGTGCTGCTGCTCGGCGCCGTCGTGCCGCTCGTCCGGCTGCCGCGCCGCGTGCCCGAGCTGGCCGCGCGGATGCTCGCCGACCCGCCCGTCGCCGGCACCCCGGACGCCGCCGCGGCCGCCGACCCCGTGCACCGGGCCGCGCCCGGGATGCACCCGCTGCGCGACCGCACGTACGTGGCCAGCGTCGTGCTCAACGCCGTCGTGGCCATGCAGTTCGGCGTCATGACCGTGGGCGTGCCGTTGTGGGTCGCGACCACCGACGCCCCGACCGCCGTCGTGTCCGCGCTGCTGGTGGTCAACACGGCGCTGGTGGCCCTGCTGCAGGTCCGCGCGTCCCGCGGCACGCACGAGGTGCGGGCGGCCGGCCGGGCCGTGCGTCGCGGCACCCTCCTGCTGGCCGGCGCCTGCGTGCTGTACGCGGCGGCCGGGCACGGCGGCCTCGTCGCCGCGACCACGCTGCTGCTGCTCGCCGCCGTCGCGCACTCGCTCGGCGAGGTGCTGTCCGAGGCCGGCGGCTGGGGCATGGCGTTCGAGCTCGCCGACCCGCGCCGCGCCGGCGCCTACCAGGGCCTGTCGCAGACCGGCTACGCGCTCGCCGGCATGGCCGCGCCCGTCGTCGTCACCGCGCTGCCCATCCGGTTCGGCACCCCCGGCTGGCTCGCGCTGGGCGCGATCTTCGTCGCCGCCGGAGCCGGCGCGGCGCTCGTCGCGTCGCGAGCCGCTGCCGCCCGTCCGGTCGACGACGGGGTCCCCGCCGCCGCCTGACGCTCGGGTCGGCGGCCCGTGGATCGCCCCGGGCACGCGCCCACCGCGCCCTTCGGGCAGGTTCGTCCGAGAATGCGGGTGTGACGGACGAGGGGACGCGGGCGGGCGAGTGGTTCGTCGGGACGCACGGCGCGCCGGTGACGACCGCGGACGACGACCACCCGGCGCGCTGGCTGCACGTCACGGACAAGGAGGCGTTCCTCGCCGCGGCGCAGGAGATCGACCCGGCGCTGCGGGAGCGGCTCGCGCAGGTGCACGTGGTCGCGAGGGACGTGCCGAGGCGGCCGGCGGCCGCGGTGCGCTGGCTCGACGACGACTGGGTGGCGGTGCTGACCCCGACGGTCTGGTTCACGGAGGACGACCGGCAGGTGCACACGGGCGAGCTGGGCGTGCTCGCCGGCCCGGACGCGGTGCTGACGTTCGAGGCGGGTGGCGCGGGCGTGCGCGAGCACGCGATGGACCGGCTCCGCGGGCCGGGCCCCACGCACGGGTCGGGCGCGCAGCGGGTGGCGCTCGCCGTCGTGCTGGGCCTGGTGGGCGTGGCGTCCGAGGTGGAGGTGGCGCTCGGGGACGCCGTCGCGGACACCGAGCGCGTCGTCTTCGACCGCACGACGGCGGACCCGGTGCAGCGCCTCTACGACCTCAAGCGGGAGATCACCGAGGCGCGGCGGGCGCTGCTGCCCGTGTCGGCGGAGCTGCCGGAGCTCACCACCGACGAGCGCCGCGTCGTCGCCGACCGGCGCACGCTGGAGCGGGTGGCGTCGACGGTCGAGCGCATCGACCGGCACCTCGACGCGCACGACGACCTGCTCTCCGACATGCTGCAGGTGCACCTGTCCCAGGTGTCGGTGCGGCAGAACGAGGACATGCGCAAGATCTCGGCGTGGGCGGCGATCCTCGTGTACCCCACGGTGGTCGCCGGGATCTACGGCATGAACTTCCGCCACATGCCGGAGCTCCACTGGCTGCTCGGCTACCCGTTCGCGCTCGTGCTCATGGCCGTCGGTTGCGTGGTGCTCTACCGCGTCTTCCGTCGCGTGGGCTGGCTCTGACCGACCGGCGGGTGCTCCGCTACCCTGTGCGCTCCAGGCGCCCGACGGAGGGACGGTCCCGTGCAGCTGCTCGTGGTCGAGGACGACGACCATGTCGCCGGCGCGCTCGTGTCCGTGCTCGGACGGCACGGCTACGAGGTGGTCCGCGCCCGCGACGGCGCCTCCGCCCTGCGCGAGCTGAGCCCGCGCACCGACATGGTGCTGCTCGACCTGTCGCTGCCCGACATCGACGGCTTCGAGGTCTGCCGCCGCATCCGCCGCGTCTCGGACACCCCGATCATCATGGTCACGGCGCGCACCCGGCTCGACGCGCGCATCCGCGGCCTCGAGCTCGGCGCGGACGACTACGTGACCAAGCCGTACGACGTGCGCGAGGTGCTCGCCCGCATCGACGCCGTCATGCGCCGCGGCCGCGGCCGCGAGTGGGACGGCGCCCGCGCCGAGGCCGCCGACGCGCGCGTGCGCGTCCGCGGCCTGGTGGTGGACCTCGCGCGGCGCGAGGTGCGGCGTACGGCCGGCGCGGTGGGCGACCGGGTGGGCGAGGCCGTGGGCACCGTCGTCGAGCTGACCCGCAAGGAGTTCGACCTGCTCGCGCTGCTGGTGCGCCAGCAGGGCTCGGTGCTCACGCGCGAACGGATCCTGCGCGACGTGTGGGGCTCCAGCTGGAAAGGCCTCGGCCGCACCCTCGAGGTGCACGTCGCGTCGCTGCGCCGCAAGCTCGGCGAGCCCGACGTCGTGGAGACCGTGCGCGGCGTGGGCTACCGGGTGGCAGCGCCCGACGGCGGTGGGCCCGCGGGCACGGGGGCGTAGAGGTCGATGCGGACCCGCCTGGCGATCATCCTGTTCGTGCCCTGCGTGCTGGTGCTGGCGCTGCTCGGCACCGCGTACGCGGGCAACGTCGCGCGGGCGAACCAGCAGGAGGTCTACCTCGACCGGCTCGCGGACGCGGGCTACCTGGTCATCACGGCCCGGCAGTCGCTGACCGCCGACGACCCGACGATCGTCGAGGGCGACCTGGACCGCTACCGCGAGGTGTACGGGGTGGCGGCCGCGGTCGTGGACCAGTCGGGCGCCACGTGGGCCAGCAACGGGCTCGACCCGCAGGAGGTGGACGAGCGGCAGGCGGCGCTCGCGGGCCGCCGCGGCGAGGCGGATCTCAGCTCGCTGCCGTGGAAGGCCGACCGGGTGGTGGTGGCCGAGCCCGTGTACGACGGCGGTGACCTCGTGGGCGCCGTCGTCACCGTGTCCGACGCGGAGGAGATCTCCCGCAGCATCTGGTCGAGCTGGGGCATCCTCGTCGCGGCCGGGCTGGCCATGTGCGTGCTGGCGGTCGTCATCGCGCACCGCACCGCGGGCTGGGTGCTGCGGCCGGTGCGCGCCGTCGACACCGCGATGGGCGAGATCGGCCGGGGGCGGCTCGACGCCCGCATCCCGCCGTCCACCGGGCCGCCCGAGCTGCGCGAGGTGATCACCCGGTTCAACGCGATGGCCGCCCAGGTGGAGCACTCCATGCACCGCCAGCAGGAGTTCGTCTCGAACGCGTCGCACGAGCTGCGCAACCCCCTCAACGCGCTGATGCTGCGCGTCGAGGACCTCGCCCTGTCCACGCCGCCCGAGCACGCCACCGAGGTGGCGCACGTGCGTGCGGAGGCGGTCCGCATGGCGCACATCCTCGACGCCCTGCTGCTCCTGGCCGACGACGCGAACCTGGCCGCGGGCGCCCACCCGCTGGACGTCGCCGACCTCGTCGCGCGGCGCGTGGACAGCTGGCGGCTGCTCGCCGTCGGGCGCGAGCTGACCTTCGACGACCCGGGTGACGGCGCGTGGGCCGAGCTGAACCCGATCGTGCTCGAGTGCGCGTTCGACGCCGTCCTGGACAACGCGGTGAAGTTCTCGCCCGACGGCGGCCGCGTCGAGGTCACGGTGACCGGCGGGGCGCCGGGCGGCGGGGCCGTCGAGGTGGTGGTGCGCGACCACGGCGCGGGCGTGCCGCCCGAGGAGCTGGACCGCCTCGCCGAACGGTTCTGGCGCTCGCCCGGTCACAGCACGGTGCGCGGTTCGGGGCTGGGCCTGGCCATCGCGTCGGAGCTGCTCGCCACGGGCGGCGGCGGGCTGCGGCTGGGCCTGCCGGACGGTGGGGGCCTGGAGGTGCGGCTGCGCGTGCCCGCGCCGACGGCGGTCGGCGGCGCGCCCGTCGACGCGGAGGTGACGTCGTGAGGGCGGGGCGTTCCCCGGCGGCGCGCCTCGCGGTGCTGGTCGTCACGGTGCTCGTGGCGCTGCCGGTGCTCGCCGCGTGCGTGGGCGACGACACCGCCGGCGACCCCTGGGACGGGCAGCGCCCCGACGCGCTCACCGTGGCGACCGGCGGCTCGACCGGCATCTACCACGCGTACGGCACGGCGCTGGCGCAGGTGCTCGAGGACCGTTACGACGTGCCGGTCGCGGTCGACGAGTCGGGCGGGTCGGTGGAGAACCTCGAGAGCCTCGACGCCGGCACGGCGCAGGTGGCGTTCAGCGCCGCCGACGCCGCGCGGGACGCCGTCGCGGGCGGGGGCGAGTTCGACGAGCCGCTCGACGTCCGTGCCCTGGCCCGCGTGTACGACGACTTCCTGCACCTCGTGGTGCCGGCGAGCTCCCGGATCCGCAGCATCGACGACCTCCGGGGCAAGGACGTCTCCCTCGGGGCGCCGCAGTCGGGCACGGCCCTCATCGCCCACCGGCTGCTCGCGGCGGCGGACGTGCCCACCGAGGACCTCACCGACGCGAGGCTCGGCCTCGACGGCTCGATCGAGGCGCTGCGCGCGGGCGAGATCGACGCGTTCTTCTGGTCGGGCGGGCTGCGGACCCCGGGCCTGACGGCGCTCGCCGACGACGTGCCGGTGCGGCTCGTGCCCCTGGGCGACCTGGTCGAGGAGGTGCGCTCCCGGTACGGCAGCGGCTACCGGCACGGCATCGTCCCCGAGGGCATGTACGGGTCGTCGCGGGTGGTCGAGACGCTCGCGGTGCCGAACTTCCTCATGGTGCGCGCCGACATGCCCGACGCCGAGGCGCAGACCCTGGTGTCCACGCTGTTCGACGCGCGGGCGCAGATCGCGGCGCAGGTGCCGTCGGCGGCGAACCTCGACCGGGTGCGGGCGATCTTCACCGACCCGGTCGAGCTGCACCCCGGCGCGCTGCGGTACTACCGCGACACGAAGGACTGACGGCTACCAGGCCGCGGCGGCGGGCACGGCGGAGACGAGCCGCAGGCGGTGTCCGACGCCGCCGCGCCACGGGGCGGACGGCGCGAGGGACGTCGGGTACCCGGTGGGGTTGCGCTGGTGCCACCGCCACAGGTCGAGGCAGATGTCCTCGACGCCGCGGGTGGCACGCCAGCCGAGCTCGGCCTCCGCGCGGGCGGGGTCGGCGTACGACACGGAGACGTCGCCCTCCCGGCGGGCGGCGACGCGGTACGGCACGGTGCGCCCGGTGGCGGTCTCGAAGGCGCGGACCAGCTCGAGCACGCTGGTGGGGCGGCCGCTGCCGAGGTTCCAGGTGGACAGCTGCTCCTCGGCGTCGCCGAGCGCCGCCAGGGCGGCGACGTGCCCGGCGGCGAGGTCGTCCACGTGCACGTAGTCGCGCATGGCCGTGCCGTCGGGCGTCGGGTGGTCGACGCCGTGCACCTCGAGCCCGTCGCGCAGCCCGGCCGCGGCCTCCGCGACGGCGGTGAGCAGGCTCGCCGACGCCCCCGTCCGGTCGGGCCCGAGCGACCCCGAGGGGTGCGCGCCCGCCGCGGAGAAGTGCCGCACGACGCCCACGCGCAGGGCGGGGCCGGCGTCGGCCACGACGTCGCGCAGGATCTGCTCGTTCATCGCGTGGCTGCGGCCGACCGGGCCGGTGGGGGAGAGCGGCGCGTCCTCGGCGTGCGGCAGGTCGCGACCTTCGCCGTACACGGCGGCCGACGACGACACGACGAGGCGGTCGACGCCGTACCAGGCCATGCAGCGCAGCAGCGTGAAGGTGGTGCCGAGGTTGGTCTCGTAGCTGTCCAGCGGGCGGACGCCGCGGGCGCTCGGGCTCTTGATGCCCGCGAGGTGCAGCACGGCGTCGAAGCCCTCGGTGTCGAAGAGGCGCTCGAGGGCGTCGATGTCCGCCCCGTCGAAGACGTGCACCGGCACGGGCCGGCCCGCCAGGATCTCGACCCGCTCCAGCGCCGCCGGGACACCCCGGGAGAAGTCGTCCACCACGACGACGTCGTGCCCGGCCCCGAGCAGCCGGAGCACCGTGTGAGACCCGACGTACCCGGCGCCTCCGGTCACCAGGACGCGCATGGGGGTTCCTCGCTTCACGGCTCACGGCGGGTTGATGTCGCGTCGTCATCCTCGTGGCCGGGCGCGGGCGCACGCAGGCGATTTGAGGAAGGTCAGAGGGTGCAAACCGGCATCGAACCGTCACAGCACGGCGATCTGGCCCAGCTCCTGCGTGCACCGGGTGAGCGCCACGTAGAGCCCGTTCCAGCCGCGCGGCTCGGCCGTGATGCCGTCCGGGTCGACCACGACGGCGGCGTCCCACTCGAGGCCCTTCGCGTCGGTCGCGGACAGCACGGGCACGCCGTCCGGCAGCGTGTCGCGCAGCGCGGCGAGCCGGGTCGTGGGCGCGACGACGCCGACCGTGCCGCCCGCGTAGCGCCCGGCCATCCCGGCGACGGCGTCGGAGACGACCGCCGGCCACGTGCGCTCGTCGGTCTCGGCCCGCCAGGGCGCGACCGGGGCGGAGCGGACGGCGCGCGGCGGGGCGTTGCGGCTCCCCGCGCGGCGCAGCACCGGGACGGTCAGCTCCATGACCTCGCGCGGGGTGCGGTAGCAGATCGTCAGGTCGGCCCGCCGCCAGCGGTCGCCGAGGGCGTCTCCGACGGCCTCGCCCCAGTCGGTCTGCCGGTGCGCGGACGAGGCCTGGTCGATGTCGCCGACGGCGGTGACGGACCGGGTGGGGCAGCGGCGCACCACCATGTGCCACTGCATGCCGGACAGCTCCTGCGCCTCGTCCACCACCACGTGGCCGTACGCCCAGTCGCGGCGGGCGGCGGCGCGCGCGGCGACGAACACGCCGTCGCGGGTGTCCTCGTCGGTCTCGTCGCCGGCACCGTCGAGCGGGTCGCCGAGCAGGTCGGCGAGGGCGTCGAGGAGCGCCACGTCGCTGCTCGACCAGCCGTCCTCGCCGCCGGCCGGCTCGGCGACCACGCGGGCGACGTCCGCGGCGGTGAGGTCGGTGGCGTGCGCGGCCAGGAGGTCGGCGTCGTGCAGCAGGCGGGCGAGCTCGGCGGCCGGGTCGCGGCGCGGCCACCACGCGTCGAGCGCCGCGGCGACGCCGCGGTCGGCCGCGACGCGCACCCGCAGCGCCTCGAGGTCGGACTCGGACAGCACGCCGTCGACGTCGGAACCGGTCGCACCGGTGGGCACGGCCCGGTCGTCGGCGGCGGCCAGGCGGGCGTCGAGCTGGCCCAGCACGTCCTCGAAGCCCTCCTCGGCGCGGGCGAGCAGCTCGGCCTGGCGGTCGGCGACGGCGTCGACGAGGAGCTCGTGCACCCGCTCGGTCGCGCGCTCGCGGGCCTGGTGGTACGAGCCCGCACCCACCGCACCGCGGCGCGCGGCCGCCAGCTGCGCCGCGGACAGCACGTGCTCCTCGCCGTCGAGCGCCAGCGCGAGCGGCCCGTCGTCCGGCTCGAGCGACGCGACGAACCGGCGCAATGCGGGGAGCCACGACGACCGACCCTTGAGCTCCGCGACGCCGCGCCCCTCGGCGCGCGTGGGCCGCACGCCCGGCACCAGCGTGTCGCACGTGGCGGAGACGACCGCCGTCTCCCCGAGCGCCGGGAGCACCTGGGCGATGTAGTCGAGGAAGCGCGTCGACGGCCCCAGCACGAGCACGCCGCGCTCCGCCAGGTGCGGCTGCGCGAACAGCAGGTAGGCGACGCGGTGCAGCGCCACGACCGTCTTGCCCGTGCCCGGGCCGCCCTGCACCACCAGCGGGGTGCGGGCATCGGCGCGCACGACGTCGTCCTGCTCGCGCTGCAGGGTGGCGACCGCGGTGCCCATCCGGCCGGTGCGCCGCTCGTCCAGCGCGGCGAGCAGCGCTCCCTCGCCGACCAGGCCGGAGTCGTCCAGCCCGCCGTCGAGCGGCTCGTCGTCGACGCCGACCACCTCCGGCCCGCGCGTGCGCACGTGCCGGCGGCGGCGCACGCCCTGCGGGTCCACCGGCGTCGCCGTGTAGAACGGCCGGGCGACGGCGGCGCGCCAGTCCACGACCAGCGGCTCGTCGTCCTCGGTGGCGCCGGGCAGCCCGACGCGGCCGAGCCGCCGCACCGAGCCGTCGTCGCCGTCGAGCCGGCCGAAGACCAGGCCGTGGTCCGCCGCCCGGAGCTCCGCGCGCCGCGCCCGCAGCCGCGCGATCCGGGCGCGGGCGGCGGCGTCCTCGGGGCGGGCGGCCGTCAGCGTGACCTCCAGCTCGTCGAGCACCGTGGCGCGTCGTGACCATGCGGCGTCGAGGGCGGCCTGCTCCTCCTCGAGCGCGCCCGCGACGGCGTCGTCGACGGCGTCGGAGGTCGTGGCGGAGGTCGTGTCGGAGCTGGCACCGACGGTGGTGACGGAGGGGTACGGGGTGGCGGGCTGGGGCACGAGACCTCTTTCGTACGGTGTACGGGGCCCTGCCCCAACGCGCCGCCTCCCGCGATTGTTCCCCGCGCGCCCGAACCGCAGCGCCTGTTCGGCAGGGGTGGGCGGCGCTGTCAGTAGACGTACGGCCAGCCGGCGTCGTCGTAGCCGAGCAGGTTGATGCCGAGGAACGACGCTCCCGAGTCGGCGTAGTAGTGGTACATCAGCACGTCGGCGTCGACGTCCGAGAAGACGGTCTGGTGGCCGGGCCCGTGGATCGACCCGTGCCCGGCGAGCACCTGCGTGCCGCCACCCTGGGTCATGGGGACGCCGGCGCGGTCGACGTACGGGCCGGTGACCGACGTCGAGCGCCCGACCATGACGCGGTAGGTGGAGTCGGCGCCCTGGCAGCACGCGTCGAACGACACGTAGAGGTAGTAGTGGTCGCCGCGGCGGTGGATGGTGGGCGCCTCGATCGCGCCGCCGCCGCGTCCGGCGAGCGCGTGGAACGCGGAGCCCGAGCGCAGGCCCGACTCCGGGTCGAGGCGGATCATCTTGATGCCCGACCAGAACGAGCCGAAGCTCAGCCACCACCGGCCGTCGCCGTCAACGACGAGCGCGGGGTCGATCGCGTTGAAGTCGTCGGAGGTGCTCGACTCGACGACCTTGCCGCGGTGCGTCCACGTGCCCGGGTCGCCGGTGGGGCTCGTGGCCAGGAAGATCGCGGACCGGTTCACGCCGAACGACGACGCCGAGTACCAGAGGTAGTACTGCCCGTTCGCGTGGTGGATCTCCGGCGCCCACAGGTGCGTGCCGCCGCCGGTGTACGGGTCGGCCCAGGGCGTGCCGCCGGGGAACGCGGCGCCGACCTCCGTCCAGCGCGTGCGGTCCGTGGACGTCTTGAGGCGGACGCCCTCGCCGGTGCCGGCGACGAGGTAGGTGCCGTCGGGCTTCCGCACGACGTCGGGGTCGTGCACCCCGGTGTCGCCGGTGACGACGCCGGGGCCGGGATAGTCGGCAGCGGCGGCGGTCGTGGTGACGGCGGCGGAGCCGACCACCAGCGCGGCCGCGGTGACGGCGGTGGTCGCGCTGGCGGCGAGCCTGGTCCAGGCGGTGCGGGCGTTCATGGTGCTCCTCTTCGTCGAGGGATCTCAGTGAGCGTTCGCGTGCCCGGGGAATTCTCCATCGTTGTAGAAGCGCCGCAAGGGTGACGGTGCAGGTCGGGGGGGCGACGTCGGCTCGTCAGAGGTCGCGGAATACGGGTGGGGGGTATATGGTTGGCGGCAGGACAATACCCCTAGGGGGTATCAGTCGAGATCGCGAACCCGTCCGTCCGAGGCAAGGATCGAGCTGTGGACCACTCCTCTCACGACCAGCACACGGGGCACCGGAGCCCCGACGCCGCACGCGTCCTGGAGCACGACCACCACGCGCACGAGGGCCACGACATGTCCGGCCATGACATGTCCGGCCACGGCGGCCACGCGGGCCACGGCGATCACGTGGGCCAGTTCCGCCGGCTGTTCTGGATCATGCTGGCGCTGGCGGTGCCGACCGTCGCACTGTCGCCGATGTTCGCGATGGTGCTCGGCTACGAGCTCCCGGACGCGGCGTGGGTCGACTGGGTCTCGCCGGTGCTCGGCACGGTGATCTACGTGTGGGGCGGCCGGCCGTTCCTCACGGGCGCGGTGTCGGAGCTCAGGGCGCGCAAGCCCGGGATGATGCTGCTCATCGGCCTGGCGATCACGGTCGCCTTCGTCGCGTCGCTGGGCGCCAGCGTCGGCGTGCTCGACCACCAGCTCGACTTCTGGTGGGAGCTCGCGCTGCTGGTCGTCATCATGCTGCTGGGCCACTGGATCGAGATGCGGTCCCTGGCGCAGACCACCTCCGCGCTCGACTCGCTGGCGGCGCTGCTGCCGGACGAGGCGGAGCGCGTCGAGCAGGGCACGGCGGGCGAGCAGGTCGTCACGGTGTCGCCGTCGGACCTCCGCGTGGGCGACGTCGTCCTGGTGCGGCCCGGCGGCAGCGTCCCCGCCGACGGGCGGGTGGTCGACGGCCGCGCCGAGATGGACGAGTCGATGGTGACGGGCGAGTCGCGCACCGTGGGCCGCACCGTGGGCGACGCCGTCACCGCCGGCACGGTCGCGACCGACTCCGGCCTGCGCGTCGAGGTCACGGCCACGGGCGACGACACCGCGCTCGCCGGCATCCAGCGGCTGGTGGCCGAGGCGCAGGCGTCGTCGTCGCGGGCCCAGCGACTCGCCGACCGCGCGGCGGGGTGGCTCTTCTGGTTCGCGCTGGGCGCCGCGGTCGTCACCGCCCTCGCCTGGACGGCCCTCGGGCTGCCGGACGACGCCGTGGTCCGCACCGTCACCGTCCTCGTCATCGCCTGCCCCCACGCGCTGGGCCTGGCCATCCCGCTGGTGGTCTCCATCGCGACCGAGCGGGCCGCCCGCGGGGGCGTGCTCATCAAGGACCGCCTGGCGCTGGAGAGCATGCGCACCGTGGACGCCGTCCTGTTCGACAAGACCGGCACGCTGACCAAGGGCGAGCCGACGGTCGCGGACGTCGCGGCGGTCGGCGACGTGGACGCCGACACGGTCCTCGCGCTCGCCGCGTCCGCCGAGGCGGACAGCGAGCACCCGCTCGCCCGGGCGATCGTCCGGGCGGCCGGGGCCCGCGGCCTCGACGTCCCGCGCGCGACGGACTTCGCGTCGTCGCCCGCCGTCGGCGTGGTCGCGACGGTCGACGGGCACGAGGTGCGCGTCGGGGGCCCGCGCCTCCTCGAGGAGCAGCTCGGGGAGCAGGGCGCGGGCGAGGTCCCGCAGGCGGACGCCTGGCGCGCGGACGGCGCGATCATCCTGCACGTGCTGCGCGACGGCGCCGTCGTCGGCGGGCTGAAGCTCGCGGACGAGGTGCGGCCGGAGTCCGCCGAGGCGGTCGCGGCCCTGCACCGGCGGGGCGTGCAGGTCGTGATGATCACGGGCGACGCCGAGGCGGTGGCTCGCTCGGTCGCCGACGAGCTCGGCGTCGACCGGTACTTCGCCGGCGTGCGGCCGGAGGACAAGTCGGCGCGCGTGGCCGGGCTGCAGGCCGAGGGCCACCGGGTCGCGATGGTCGGCGACGGCGTCAACGACGCCCCCGCGCTCGCGCAGGCGGACGTCGGCATCGCGATAGGCGCCGGCACGGACGTCGCCATCGCGTCGGCCGGCGTCATCCTCGCCAGCGACGACCCCCGGTCCGTGCTGTCCGTGATCGAGCTGTCGCGGGCCAGCTACCGCAAGATGAAGCAGAACCTGTGGTGGGCGGCGGGCTACAACCTGCTGTCCGTGCCGCTGGCGGCGGGCGTGCTCGCCCCCGTCGGGTTCGTGCTGCCGATGTCCGTCGGCGCGCTGCTGATGTCGCTGTCCACCGTGGTGGTGGCGCTCAACGCGCAGCTGCTGCGACGGCTGGACCTGCGGCCCGACGTCGCCACCCGGGGGGTGCTGGACCGCTGACGGCGGGGCCCTGAGCTCGGTCC
>NZ_JBHTVC010000072.1:0-25840 GCF_042793275.1 Isoptericola sp. NPDC056578 | reverse complement strand
GACGCGTTCACGGGCGCCAGGGCGCCCTCCACCTCGGGAGGGATACGTCCGCGCGACGCCATCCCCGACCCGCGCGGCCGCAACCACCGGCAGCGACCGTCAGGAAGCAGCCAGCTCCGCCCGCACCTCGTCCCGCAGCCGCCCGTGCCGCGCGGGGTCGGGGGCGGCCGCCAGCAGCGTCTTGGTGTACTCGTGCTGCGGGTCGAGGATGACGTCGTCGGAGGGCCCCCGCTCGACGACGTCCCCCCGGTACATCACGAGGATCTCGTCGCTGAAGTGGCGCGCGGTGGCGAGGTCGTGGGTGATGTACAGGACGCCGAGCTGCTCCTCGCGCTGCAGACGGGCGAGCAGGTTGAGGACGTCGAGCCGGATGGACACGTCGAGCATGGAGACGGGCTCGTCCGCGATGACGAAGCGCGCGCCGGGGGCGAGCGCCCGGGCGATGGCGACGCGCTGCCGCTGGCCGCCGGACATCTCGTGCGGCTGCTTGGCGGCGAAGACCTCCGCGGGCGTGAGGTTCACGCGCTCGAGCAGCTCGTGGACGGCCGGCGTCAGGCCGGCGCCCTTGGCCACACCGTGGATCTTCAGCGGGCGCTCCAGGTGGTGCGCCACGGAGTGGTACGGGTTCAGGGACGCGAACGGGTCCTGGAACACCATCTGCACCTGGTGGCGGTACTCCGCCATAGCCCGGCCGCGGCGGCCGATCGGTGCGCCGTCGAGCAGGATCTCCCCGCGGGTCGGCGTCTCGAGCTGGGCGATCATGCGGGCCACGGTCGACTTGCCGGAACCGGACTCGCCCACCACGGCGATGGTCTTGCCGGGCTCGAGCGTGAACGACACGTCGTTCACGGCGCGGAGCTTGCCCTTCTTGAGCTTGAAGTCCTTGATCAGGTGACGAACCTCGAGGGTGCTCACGACTCTTCCCCTTCTGCGGCCGCCGACCGGGCGTCGCCGCGGACGAAGGAGCCCCGCTCGCCGGTGAGGCTCGGGAACGACGACAGCAGCTTCTTCGTGTACGGGTGCTGGGCCCGCAGGTAGATGGACTCGGCGGTGTCGATCTCGACGATCTCGCCCGCCCGCATGACGGCGATCCGGTCGCTGATCTCGAGCAGCATCGGCAGGTCGTGGGTGATGAAGACGACGGCGAAGTTGAACCGCTCGCGCAGGCGCATGATCTCGCGCAGGATGCCGCGCTGGACGACGACGTCGAGCGCCGTCGTCGGCTCGTCCATGATCATGACCTGCGGGCCCAGCGCCAGAGCCATGGCGATCATGACGCGCTGGCGCATGCCGCCGGACAGCTCGTGCGCGAAGCTGTCGAGCCGGACGGGGTCGACGCCCACCAGCCGGAGCAGCTCGGCGGCGCGGTCCTCCCGCTCGCTCTTCCTCATCTGGGGGCGGTGGGTGGTCATGACGTCGTGGAGCTGGCTGCGCACGCTGATCACGGGGTTGAGGGAGTTCATCGCCCCCTGGAACACCATCGAGACCTTGTCCCAGCGGAACGCCCGGAGCGAGTCGCCGGTGAGGCCCACGACGTCGATGTCCGACCCGTCGGCGTCGTGGAACGTCACGTCGCCGGTGCGGAGGATGGCCGGGGGCTTGAGCAGGCGGTTGAGGCCGTAGGCGAGGGTCGTCTTGCCGCAGCCCGACTCCCCCGCCAGGCCCAGGATCTCGCCGCGGTGCAGCGTGAGGGACGCGTGCTTGACCGCGTGCACGGGCGGCGTGACCTCGTACTCGATCGAGACGTCGCGTGCGGTGAGCACGGGCTCGAGCCCCGCGAGGTACTCGTCGTGGGCGGCGGACGTCAGGGGTGCGGTCGGCGTCGACGTGACGGTCATGCCTCGACCCTCTCCTTCTCCTCGGTCGTCTCGTCGTCCGAGCGGTCGTCACGGTCGGGGTCCGACGGCGAGCCGACGGCCGGCGCCGCGGTCCCGCTGCTCGTGCCGAGCTTGTCGAGCCCGGCCTTGCGCGCCTTGCGGACGCGCTTGGCGGCGGCGGGGGCGGTGCGGAGCTTCGGGTCGATGACCTCGTCGATCGCGAAGTTGATGAGCGAGAGCCCGCACCCGAAGAGGGCGATCATCAGACCCGGGGGCACGAACCACCACCAGGCGCCGCGGGTGAGCGCCCCGCCGCCCTGGGCGTCGTTCAGCATGGTTCCCCAGGTGATCGAGCCGTTCGGGCCGAGGCCGAGGTAGGACAGGCCGGCCTCGCCGAGGATGGCCAGCAGGACGGCGAACAGGAACTGGGCCGCGAGGAGCGGCAGCAGGTTGGGCAGCACCTCGACGAGGATGACGCGGGGTGTCTTCTCCCCCGCCACCTGGGCCGCGGCGACGTAGTCCCGTACGCGCAGCGAGCGCGCCTGGGACCGGAGCACCACGGCGGGGCCGGCGAACGCGGTGATGCCGAGGATCAGCGCGACGATCCACAGGCTGCGCACCGGCAGGTAGCTGGCGATGACGATCATCAGCGGGAGCCCGGGGATCACGAGCATGATCCCGGTGACGAGCGACAGGATCTCGTCCGTCCACCCGCGCAGGTACCCGGCGACGACGCCGAAGAACAGGGCGAGCACGACCGCGATGAGGCCGGCGGTGATCCCGACGATCAGCGACCCGCGGGCCCCTTCGGCGAGCTGCGCCAGGATGTCGTAGCCGAGGCTCGAGGTGCCGAGCAGGTGGTCCGGGCCGGGCGGCAGCAGCGCCGGGTTGTCGGAGTCGCGCGGGTCCTGCGTGAAGAAGGGGCCGATCAGCGCGAACAGGAGGATCGCGCCGACGATGACGACCCCGGCGATCAGCTTGCCCGACCAGTTCAGCGCGAAGCGCTTGCGTCGATCAGCCATTGTTGCTCCGCGTCCTCGGGTCGATGAAGCCGTAGATCAGGTCCATGATGAAGAGCGCCGCGAGGACGGCGAGCGTGATCACCAGGAAGACGCCCTGCATCAGGGCGTAGTCGTTGTTCCGCACCGCCTGGATCATGAGCTTGCCCACGCCGGGGTAGGTGAAGACCTGCTCCATCACGAGGGAGCCCGCGACGACGAACCCGAGCGAGACGCCGAACCCGGCGAGCGACGGCATCGCCGCGTTCCGCACCGCGTAGGTCATGAAGATCCGACGCGGCCGGAGGCCCTTGGCCTCCGCGGTGGTGATGTAGTCCTCGGAGAGGGTGGAGACCATCATGTTCCGCATCCCGAGGAGCCAGCCGCCCACCGCCGAGATGACGATCGTGAGCGCCGGCAGGAACGCGTGGTAGAGCACGGAGCCGACGAACGCCCAGCTCCACTCCGGGGCGTCGAAGGTGAACACGTCGTACGCGCCGATGATGGGGAACCAGCCCAGCGTCACGCTGAACACGAAGATCAGCAGGAGCGCCACCCAGAAGTACGGGAGCGACTGCATCATCGTGGTGCTGGGGATCAGGCTGTCCACCCAGGTGCCGCGCTTCCAGCCGGCGAACGCGCCGAGCCCGATGCCCAGGACGAACGAGATCACGGTGGCGGTGCCGACCAACCCGATCGTCCAGGGCAGCGCCCCGGCGATCAGCTCGGTCACGGGGGTGGGGAACTGCGTCACCGACACCCCGAGGTCGCCGCGGAACAGGTTGCCCCAGTAGTGGACGTACTGCTCCCAGATCGTCTGGTCCTCCACGGCCCCGAGGAGGAGCCGGATGCTGTTCTCGACGGACGGCGAGATCCCACCGCTGCGCTGGAGCTTGGCCAGGAGAATCGTGAACGGGTCACCCGGCAGCAGGCGCGGGATGAGGAAGTTCAGCGAGATGGCCGCCCACAGCGTGATCGCGTAGAACGCGAGTCGTCGCAGGTAGAAGGTCATGGGGTCACGCCCCCCTTCGTCGTCGAGAGCATTCGGCTCCTCCTCGAGTCGTCGGTGCAGGTCCGGCTGGCGCGTCAGCTGCCGGCGCCGGCGATCTTGCCGAGCACCAGGCCGGAGGACGGGTTCTCCCAAGCCGGCGGGAACGCGTACGGGTTCTCCTCGGTGGGCCAGCCCGTGTAGTCCTTCTGGTTGTAGAAGGTCTGGGTGGCATTCACGACGAGCGGGATGAACGGCACGTCGTTGACGAGGTGCTCCTGGACGACGGCGTAGGCCTCCTTCTTGACGGCCTCGTCGTTGGTCTGGCTGGCCGTCTTGACGGCCTCGTTCACCTCGGGGTTGTCGTACCGGGAGAAGTTCCACTCGCCGGCGCCGAGCGCGGTGCCGACGTCCTGGGTGAAGTCGCCGGTGAACCAGTCGCGGTAGATCTGGTACGGGTCGGCGATCGAGGTGCCGACGACGCCGCCGACCAGCAGCTCGAACTTGCCAGAGAAGCGCTGGTCGCCGTACTCGGCCTCGGAGATCGTCGTGGCGACGACCTTGAGGCCGGCCTCGCGCGCCTGCTCCTCGATGAGCTTCGCGGCGTTGTTGTAGTCGGTCCAGCCGTCGGGCGAGGCGAGCGTCAGCTCCACGGCCTTGCCGTCCTTGCCGTAGAAGCCGTCGGCGTCCTTGGTGTAACCGGCGTCCTCGAGGATCTTCGCGGCGGCGGCCGGGTCGGCCGCCTGCGGGGCCTCGGCGGGCATGCCGTCGGCGATCCACTTGTCGTCGCGGCCGAGGAGCGCGTACGTCGGCGAGACCGGCTTGGCCAGGTTGACGAACGCCTTCTCGTTGATCGTGCCGCGGTCGACGGCGAGGTTGAGCGCCTGCCGCACGGCGACGTCGGTCTGCTCGCCCTCGCAGCCCCGGTCCTCGTTGGCGCAGGTGTACAGGACCGTCGGGTCCTTCGGGGTGTTGAGGTAGCCGTACACGCCCGAGGCGGTGATGCGGTCGGGATCCGGCACGAACATCGTGGCCCAGTCGATCTGGCCGGTGCTCAGCAGGTCCTCGGCCGACTGGTTCGAGTCGATGCCGATGTAGCGCAGGCTGGCGATCTTGGGCTCGCCGCCCCAGTAGCTCGGGTTCGCCTTGGCCGTGTACGCGGCGGCCGACGTCGTGTTCACCATGTACGGGCCGGTGCCGACCGGGTTCTCGGCGTTGGCCCACGCGACGAGGCCGGTGAGGGCGTTGCCGTCGCCGTCCTCGCCCGAGTCCTTCTCGTGCTCGGAGAAGACGTGCTTCGGCACGATGAGCGTGCTGCCGAGCATCGCGAACTCGTTCGTGAACGACGGGCCGTCGAACGTGAAGACGACGGTCGTGTCGTCGCTGGCCTTCGCGTCCTTGAGGTACGGCGGCTTGGCGGTCTCGTTCGTGAAGGAGTAGACGACGTCGTCGGCGGTGAACGGCTCTCCGTCGTTCCACTGGACGCCCTCGCGGAGCTTCACGGTGAGCTCCGTGCCGTCCTCGTTCCACTCCCACTCGAGGCCCAGCGTCGGCGTGGGCGGCTCGTCGGCGATCTTGTTGTAGACGAACAGCGGCTCGTAGATGCCGCCGTTGGCCAGGTGCAGCACGGCCGCGGGGTTGTAGGGGTTGAAGTTCGGCGTGATCGGGGTCTGGGAACCGGCCCAGACCACGAGCTCGCGGTCGGTGGCCTGACCCTCCGCGGCAGGGGCGCTGGTGGCGTCGCCACCGTCACCGCCCTCGGCGGAACCGGAGCACCCGGCGGCCAGGAGGGTCACGCTCGTCAGGGCGGCGGCGGCTGCGAGCCACCGTCCGCGGATCTTCCCTCGGATCATCGTTGGTCCTTCCAGTCGGCAGCGCACCCTCACGCCGCGATCGCTCACGCTTAGGGAAGGAACCTTAACGAATACTCACGGGGGCAGCGCCAGACCTTGAATCGTTATAAGGCAGGAGTGTTATCAAACCGTCACCTGCGGCTCTGGCCCGGGGAGCCGGACTGCGGGAGGGACGAGGTCGGCCACGGCAGGCCCCGGACCGTCACGTCTCCGCGCCCGCCGACGTCGGTCGGGTGAGCCCCGGTCCTCGCCTCGACCGAGACTCCCTGACCCGAGGAGCGACCATGACCGCGACCCACCACCACGAGCACGCGATCCGGCAGCTGCTGGAGTCGCTCGTCGGCGCCCTGCGCGCCAAGGACCTCGACGCGGTGCGCGAGATCTACGCGCCCGACGTCGTCTCGTTCGACGTCGAGCCCCCGCTGCAACACGTCGGCATCGACGCGAAGCTGCGGAACTGGGTGCGGGTGTTCGACACCTTCGCCACCGTCGACTACGAGCTGCGCGACCTCGCCCTGACCGTCGACGACCACGTTGCCTTCGGGCACGCCTTCGGCCGGCTCGGCGGCACCCTCACCGACGGCACGCCTGTGCCGGGGACCTGGGTCCGCGGGACCTTCGGCCTGCGCCGCGACGACGACCGCTGGCTGGTCGCCCACGACCAGGTGTCCGTGCCCGTGGACGTCCGCACCGGGGCCGCGGCCACGGACCTCGAGCCCTGACCGTGGGCGCCGGGCCCCAGGGGTCCGGTCAGCCCAGCGTGAAGAGCACCCGCCGGTCGGGCACCGAAGCCTCGGCCAGCGTGGCCCGGACGCGCTCGCCGAGCGGCAGCTCGGCCCCCTCGATGCGGGCCCGCACCGCCGGGTCCTCGAGCATGACCTCGCCGCGCTGCGGGCCGTCGTCCTTGCCGTCGCCGCGCACGTCGACGACGACGCCGGAGAAGGTCTTTCCCTCACGGCCGGCGAGCAGCGCCGCCTCGACGACGTCCACGCAGCCGCGCTCGAAGGCGCCCGCCGTCCGGGAGGCCGCCGCCATCGTCTCGGGCAGGTCGGGCAGCGCCTCGGTGACCCAGGCCGGCGGCTCCTTGCCCGCGGCGTGCGCGAGGCACACCTCGGCGGCATAGCGGTCGGCGAGCCGCCGCAGCGGCGCCGTCACGTGGGCGTACTCGGCCGCGATCGCCGCGTGCCGGGCGTCGGCGGGCAGCGCGACCGGCGGTGCGCCGTCGGGCCCCGGCACGCCGAACGCCAGGTAGCCGGCGCCGCGGAAGAGCGAGGTCGCCTCGGCGAGGAAGGCCGCGTGCGCGGGCCGGCGGGACTCCAAGGTCGGGACGAGCTGTGCGTACGAGACCTCGTCGGGCCAGTCGATGCCGAGGGCCGCGGCCGTGCGGCGCAGGCGCGCGACGTCCCGGTCGTCCGCCGGGGGCAACGTGCGCAGCAGGCCCACGCCCGCCTCGCGCATCATGGCCGCCGCGGCGATGCCGGTGAGCAGCGAGATCTGCGCGTTCCAGCCCTCGACCGGGAGGGTGCGGCGCAGCTCGAGCGCGAACGACCCGTCCGGCCCCGGCACGATCTCCTGCTCGGGGACCTCCAGCGACACCCCGCCGCGGTCCCGCTCGCGCTCCTGCCGCAGACGACCCACGTCCGCCAGGAGCGACAACGAGTCCGACGCCGTCCCCGCGTCGAGCTGGCCCTGGACCTCGCCGTAGGTGAGGCGGGCACGCGACCGCACGGTCGCGCGGGTCACGGAGCTGCTGGTGATCTCGCCGTCCGCGTCGAGCCCGATCGTCCACAGCACCGCCGGCCGGTCCTCGTCGGGCAGCAGGCTCGCGGCACCCTCGGACAGGACGGGCGGGTGCAGCGGGGTGCGCACGTCCGGGCCGTAGACGGTGGTGCCACGACGGTGCGTCTCGGCGTCGAGCGGGCCGCCCGGGCGGACGAACGCGGCGACGTCCGCGATGGCGTACCGGACGATGTAGCCGCGCCCCGACGACGCGACGTGCACCGCCTGGTCGAGGTCCATCGAGCCCGGCGGGTCGATCGTCACGAGCTCGACGTCGCGGCGGTCCTGGCGGCCCCGCCGGCTCTTGCCGCCGAGGGCGGACCCGCCCTCCGCGGCGGACTTCTCCGCCTCCTCCCGCACCTCGGCGGGGAACATGGCGGGCAGGCCGACCTCGGCGCGGAGCGCGGCGAGGGCGTCGGCGACCTCGGCAGGGCCCGCCTGGGCGAGATGGAGCTGACGCGTCGGCACGGCTCGACGGTAACGGCGCACGCCCCGGGCCGCGCGGCGAGGGTCCGGACCGTGAGGCACGGCACGGGGACGGAGTGCGCCCGCGTTTTCGACAGGCTCCGCCGCGGCCAGATATCTTGATGTCAAACAATCTCTCGTCCACCACTGCCCTGCCAAGGGAGCATCGCCGCATGACCACCGAGTCCCGGCCCGAGGCCGCCACGATCATCTACACGCACACCGACGAGGCGCCGCTGCTCGCGACGTACTCGTTCCTCCCGATCGTCGAGGCGTACGCCGCCCAGGCCGGGGTCACGCTCGAGACGCGCGACATCTCCCTCGCGGGCCGCATCCTCGCCCAGTTCCCGGAGCGGCTCACCGACGACCAGCGCATCGGCGACGCGCTCGCCGAGCTGGGCGAGCTGGCCACCACCCCCGGCGCCAACATCATCAAGCTGCCGAACATCTCGGCGTCCGTGCCGCAGCTCAAGGCCGCCGTCGCCGAGCTGCAGGCCCAGGGCTACGACGTCCCGAGCTACCCCGAGGACCCGCAGACCGACGCCGAGAAGGACGTGCGCGCCCGGTACGACAAGGTCAAGGGCTCGGCCGTGAACCCGGTGCTGCGCGAGGGCAACTCGGACCGTCGCGCCCCCGCGTCGGTGAAGAACTACGCGAAGGCGCACCCGCACCGCATGGGCGCCTGGTCGGCCGACTCGAGGACGAACGTTGCGACGATGGGCTCCGACGACTTCTTCTCCAACGAGAAGTCCGTCGTCGTCCCCGCGGACGACACCCTGACGATCCGCCTGGTCACCCCGGCCGGCACGACCGTCCTCAAGGACGGCCTGAAGGTCGAGGCCGGCGAGGTCGTCGACGCGACCTTCATGTCCGTCGCCGCGCTGAACACCTTCCTCGCCGAGCAGGTCGCCCGCGCCAAGGCCGAGGGCGTCCTGTTCTCCGCGCACCTCAAGGCCACGATGATGAAGGTCTCCGACCCGATCATCTTCGGCCACGTGGTGCAGGCCTTCTTCCCCGCCCTCTTCGAGAAGTACGGCGACCAGCTCAAGGCCGCGGGCATCTCCCCCAACGACGGCCTCGGCGGGCTCCTCGCGACCGTCGACACGCTGCCCGACGGCGCCGAGATCCGCGCCGCCGTCGAGCAGGGTCTGGCCGACGGCCCGGCGCTCGCGATGGTCGACTCCGACCGCGGCATCACCAACCTGCACGTGCCGTCCGACGTCATCATCGACGCGTCCATGCCCGCGATGATCCGCGGCGGCGGCCACATGTGGGGCCCCGACGGCAAGGAGCACGACACGCTCGCCGTCATCCCGGACTCGTCGTACGCCGGCGTCTACCAGACCGTCATCGACGACTGCCGCGCGAACGGTGCCCTCGACCCGGCCACGATGGGCTCCGTGCCCAACGTGGGCCTCATGGCCAAGAAGGCCGAGGAGTACGGCTCGCACGACAAGACGTTCGAGATCCCCGCCGACGGCACCGTCGAGGTCGTGAACGCGGCAGGCGACGTGCTGCTCTCCCACGACGTCCAGGCCGGGGACATCTGGCGCGCCTGCACCACCAAGGACGTCGCGATCCGCGACTGGGTCAAGCTCGCCGTGAACCGCGCCCGCGCCACCGGCTCCCCCGCCGTGTTCTGGCTCGACGCGCAGCGCGGCCACGACGCGCAGCTCATCGCCAAGGTCGAGGAGTACCTGGGCGACCACGACACCGACGGCCTCGACATCCACGTGATGGCGCCGGCCGAGGCGACGGCGTTCTCCCTCGCGCGCATCCGCCAGGGGCTCGACACCATCTCGGTGACCGGCAACGTGCTGCGCGACTACAACACGGACCTGTTCCCTATCCTCGAGCTGGGGACGTCGGCCAAGATGCTGTCGGTCGTGCCGCTGATGAACGGCGGCGGCCTCTTCGAGACCGGCGCCGGCGGCTCCGCCCCGAAGCACGTGCAGCAGCTCCTCGCGGAGAACTACCTGCGCTGGGACTCGCTCGGCGAGTTCTTCGCGCTGGCCGCGTCGTTCGAGCACCTCGCGACCGTCACCGGCAACGCGCGCGCCCAGGTGCTCGCCGACACCCTCGACCGCGCCACGGGCACGTTCCTCGACCAGGACAAGTCCCCGACGCGTCGCGTGGGCGGCATCGACAACCGCGGCTCGCACTTCTACCTCGCCCTGTACTGGGCGCAGGAGCTCGCCGCGCAGTCGGACGACGCCGAGCTGGCCGCCGCGTTCGGCCCGCTCGCGGCGTCGCTCGCCGAGCAGGAGCGGACGATCGTCGACGAGCTCGTCGGCGTCCAGGGCTCGCCCGCCGATATCGGCGGCTACTACCGCCCCGACGCCGCCAAGGCCGCCGCGGTGATGCGCCCGTCCGCCACCTTCAACACGGCGCTCGAGGCCCTCTGACGTCGAGGTGGTCCCGGACTCCGCGAGGTAGCTCGGCAAAGGCGAGCTACCTCGCGGGGTTCCCGACCACCTCGAGGGGTCACCAGGACCAGCCGCGGGCGCTGAGCTCCAGCTCCTCGCGGAGCCGTTCGGCGGACTCGGCGCGCTCGCCGGCGCGCATCGGCAGGTCGACGACGCTCAGCCCGGCGAGACGGCACGCCTCGCGCAGCAGGGCGTCGTACGCGCCCTGCGCGGCGCGGGCGTGGTGCGCGCGGGCGTAGACCTGCGGGTCGTCGTCGATGGCCCGCAGCTCGCGCGCCAGCTCCCCCAGGCGCACCTGGACGGTGAGCGTCAGGAGCGGGTCGGCGGCGGGGGCACGACGACGGTGCGCACGGCGGGCGACGGCGTCACGGTGGGCGTCGGAACGCAGCCACGACCGGGCGGCGACGGTCGCGACCAGCGCGAACGACGCCGTCACGAGCGCCAGCTGCCACGTCATCGGAGCACCACCTCTGCACCGATTTCAGCCTATGCCGGGCGTCGCGCGCACGCGACAATCGACGGCATGCCGGCGCACCGCCCACTCCTGGCGACCATCGTCGCGCTGGTCACGCTGCTCCTGGCGGCCTGCAGCTCCGCCACCCCACCGCAGACGGACGCGCAGCCCCTGGTGCTCGCCGCCGTCGAGCCCCTGCCGGCCGGCGCGGTCGGCGCGCTCGACGTCGCCGGCCGCCCCGTCGAGGTGCACGTGCCGGACGGGTACGACGCCGCGGACCCTGCGCCCCTGCTCGTCGTCCTGCACGGCTACGGCTCCGACGCCGCGCGCGTCGACGCCCGGCTCGGGCTGCGCGACGAGGCCCTCGCGCGGGGCGTGCTCTACGCCCTCCCCGAGGGCACCGAGGGGCCCGACGGACGCCGGTTCTGGAACGCGACCGACGCCTGCTGCGGCGTCGACCGCGCCGGCGTCGACGACTCCGCCTACCTGGCGCAGGTGATCCGCACGCTCGTGGCCACGTACGCCGTGGACCCGGACCGGGTCGCGGTGGTCGGGTACTCCAACGGCGGTTTCATGGCCTACCGCACGGCCTGCGACCACGCCGACCTCGTGTCCGTCGCCGTGTCGCTCGCGGGCGCGATGCCGGCGGACGACGGTGCCTGCCGGCCGTCGCGGCCGGTGACCGTGGTGCAGGCGCACGGCGCCGACGACCCCGTGATCCGCGCGGGCGGAGGCCTGCGCGACGGTCGCGCCTATCCGTCGGCGGCGGAGTCGGCAGCCGGATGGGCACGTCTCGACGGGTGCGCGACGGCACCCGCCACCGCCCCCGGCCGGCGCGACCTCGACGGCACGGTCGCCGGTGCCGAGACCACCGTGACGACATGGGCCGGGTGCTCGGGCGCCGCCACGGTCGAGCTGTGGTCGATCGCCGGGGCGGACCACTCCCCCGCCCTCACCCGGTCGTTCGCGACGGCGGTGCTCGACCTCGTGACCGGCACACCCTGACGACGACCAAGGCTCGCCTGCCCTTGCTGGCGGTCGCCGGGAAGGCTCCTTAACCTGGAATGGTTCAAGAGAGCGATCGTCACCGGAAGCGAGGTTCACACCCATGACCACTCCCACGATGAAGCGCAACACTCCGCGGGCCGAGGCGTCCGACAAGCTCCGCGCCCACCTGCAGCGCGTGCTCGTCGCGCTGGTCGACCTGCACGTCCAGGGCAAGCAGGCCCACTGGAACGTCACCGGCCGCGGCTTCCGCGACCTGCACCTCCAGCTCGACGAGCTGGTCGACGTCGCGCGGGAGCACAGCGACACCGTCGCCGAGCGGCTCCGCGCCCTCCAGGCCGTGCCCGACGGCCGCACCGAGACCGTCGCCACCACGACCGACCTGTCGCCCTACCCCGCCGGCCTGGTCTCCGTCGAGGACACGGTCGACGCGATCGTCGAGCGCGTCGCGCAGACCGTCGAGGTCGCCCGCGAGGTGCACGACGACGTCGACGCCGAGGACCCGACCACGGCCGACCTGCTGCACGAGATCATCACGGACCTCGAGAAGCAGGCCTGGATGATCTCGTCGGAGAACACCGAGGTCTGATCGACGGCACGGGCCGCTGCGCCCCTCCCGCTCACGACGACGGCGCGGTCCCCCACCGGGGGCCGCGCCGTCGTCGTGCGTGCTGCGGACCGTCAGATGACGCCGAAGGCGATCATCGCGTCCGCCACCTTGGTGAAGCCGGCGACGTTGGCGCCGACGACGTAGTCGCCGGGCGCCTCGTACTCCTCGGCGGTGGCGAGGCAGCTGTCGTGGATGCCGGTCATGATCTCCGCGAGGCGGGACTCGGTGTAGTCGAAGCTCCACGAGTCGCGCGAGGCGTTCTGCTGCATCTCCAGCGCCGACGTCGCGACGCCGCCCGCGTTCGCGGCCTTGCCCGGGCCGAAGAGCACGCCGGCGTCGCGCAGGAGGGCCACGGCCTCCGGGGTCGTCGGCATGTTGGCGCCCTCGGCGACGGCGAGCACACCGTTCGCGACGAGCTGCTTGGCGTCGGCCTCGGAGAGCTCGTTCTGGGTGGCGCAGGGCAGCGCGACGTCCGTCGGGACGTCCCAGATGCTGCCGTCGGACACCAGGCGGGCGCCGGGGCGCCGGTCGACGTAGTCGGACACGCGGCCGCGCTGGACCTCCTTGACCTCCTTGAGCAGGTCGAGGTCGATGCCCGCCTCGTCGACGACGTACCCGGACGAGTCGGAGAACGTGATCACGCGGCCGCCGAGCTGCTGCGCCTTCTCGGCCGCGTAGATCGCGACGTTGCCCGAGCCGGACACCGAGACGCGGCGGCCGTCGAGGCTCTCGCCCTTCGTGCCGAGCATGCTCTGCGCGAACAGCACCGCGCCGTAGCCGGTGGCCTCCCGGCGCACCAGCGAGCCGCCCCAGGTGAGGCCCTTGCCGGTGAGCACGCCGGACTCGTAGCGGTTGGTGATCCGCTTGTACTGGCCGAACAGGTAGCCGACCTCGCGGGCGCCCACGCCGATGTCACCGGCGGGCACGTCCGTGTACTCGCCGATGTGGCGGTACAGCTCGGTCATGAACGACTGGCAGAACCGCATGACCTCGCCGTCGGAGCGGCCGCGCGGGTCGAAGTCGGAGCCGCCCTTGCCGCCGCCGATCGGCAGGCCGGTGAGGGCGTTCTTGAAGATCTGCTCGAAGCCGAGGAACTTCACGATCCCCAGGTACACCGAGGGGTGGAAGCGCAGGCCGCCCTTGTACGGGCCGAGGGCCGAGTTGTACTCGACGCGGAAGCCGCGGTTGATCCGCACGCGGCCCGTGTCGTCCACCCACGGCACGCGGAAGATGATCTGCCGCTCGGGCTCGCAGATGCGCTCGAGCACGGCGGCCTCGACGTACTGCGGGTTCTTGCGCAGCACCGGGCCCAGCGACTCGAAGACCTCTCGTACCGCCTGGTGGAACTCCACCTCGCCGGGGTTGCGACGCAGCACCTCGGCGAACACAGGCTGCAGACGGTCTTCCATGGGGGCTCCTCCCGAGTTCTGGGGAGCGCGCCCGCGGGGCCCCAAGGGCGGCACGGCACACGCACGACCATCGCAGCCTAGACGTTCCCGAGACGACGTCTCACGCCCCGAGACGTCGCCTGGTGCCGGCCCGACACGCCGCGAGCGGGCGTCCGGCCCTGTACCGGTCGCGCAACAGGGCGGGACGCCCGCTCGAAGCGGGTCGCGTGGTCAGCCGAAGATGCGCGGCAGGGTGCCCTCGTGCGCCTCGCGGGCCTCGGCGAGCGACACCGTGAAGGTCTCGCCGTCGAAGCCACCGGCCACGGCCAGCTCCTCGCCGCCGGTGCGACCGAGGCGCAGCACCGGCACGCCGGCGGCCTCGGCCACCGCGACGAGCTCGGACTCGTGCTCCGCGTCGACGGCCACCAGGGCGCGCGCGGTGGACTCGCTGAACAGCGCGGCGAACGGCGTCACGCCGTCGCGGCCGGTGACGCCGTCGAGCGCGACGTCGGCGCCGACGCCGTAGCGCAGCGACGCCTCGAGCAGCCCCTGCGCGAGACCACCCTCGGACAGGTCGTGCGCGGCGGCGACGAGGCCCTGCTCGCGCGCCTCGACCAGCGCCGAGGCGAGCGCGCGCTCGGCCGCCAGGTCCACGCGCGGCGGCAGGCCGCCCAGGTGCCCGTGCTCGACGTCGGCCCACGCCGAGCCGTCCAGCTCGTCGGCGGTGCGGCCCAGCAGCAGGATCGACAGGCCCTCGGTGCGCCAGCCCGACGGCACCGCGGTGCGCACGTCGTCGATGACGCCGAGCACGCCGACGACCGGCGTCGGGTGGATCGAGGAGTCGATCTGGCCGGGCTCGCCCGTGCCGTTGTACAGCGACACGTTGCCGCCCGTGACCGGGACGCCGAGCTCCTGGCACGCGTCCGCGAGGCCCTCGATCGCCTCGACGAGCTGCCACATCGAGTCCGGGTGCTCCGGCGAGCCGAAGTTGAGGCAGTCCGTCACGGCGAGCGGCGTGGCGCCGGCCGTCGCGACGTTCCGGTACGCCTCCGCGAGCGCGAGCTGGGCGCCCGTGCGCGGGTCGAGCTTGCCGTAGCGGCCGTTCGCGTCGGTCGCGAGGGCGACGCCGCGGCCCGTGGCCTCGTCGACGCGGACCACGCCGCCGTCGTCGGGCTGCGCGAGCGCCGTGTTGCCCTGCACGAAGCGGTCGTACTGGTTGGTGACCCACGCCTTGGAGGCGAGGTTCGGCGACGCGAGCAGGCGCAGCGCGGTGGCGCGCAGGTCGTCGGCCGAGGTGGGGCGGGCCAGACCGGCGGCCACGGTGGTGTCGGCCTGCAGGCCGTCCTGCCACGCCGGGCGGGCGTAGGGGCGCTCGTAGACCGGGCCCTCGTGCGCGACCGTCTTCGGGTCGACGTCCACGATCCGCTGGCCGTGGTGGTCGATGGTGAGGCGGCCGGAGTCGTTGACCTCGCCGATGACGGCGGTCTCGACGTCCCACTTGCCGGTGATCGCGAGGAACTGCTCGAGCTTCTCGGGCGTGACCACCGCCATCATGCGCTCCTGCGACTCCGACATGAGGATCTCGCCGGCGTTCAGGGTGGGGTCGCGCAGCAGCACGTCGTCGAGCCAGACGTGCATGCCGCCGTCGCCGTTCGAGGCGAGCTCGCTCGTGGCGCAGGAGATGCCCGCGGCCCCGAGGTCCTGGATGCCCTCGACCACCTGGGCGGCGTAGAGCTCCAGGCAGCACTCGATGAGCACCTTCTCCATGAAGGGGTCGCCCACCTGGACGCTCGGCCGCTTGGCCGGCACGCCGTCCTCGAACGTCTCGGACGCGAGGATCGACGCGCCGCCGATGCCGTCCCCGCCCGTGCGGGCGCCGAACAGCACCACCTTGTTGCCGACGCCGGACGCGTTGGCGAGGTGGATGTCCTCGTGACGCAGCACCCCGAGGCACAGCGCGTTGACGAGCGGGTTGCCCTGGTACGAGCCGTCGAAGACGAGCTCGCCGCCGATGTTCGGCAGGCCCAGGCTGTTGCCGTAGCCACCGACGCCCGACACGACGCCGTGCACGACGCGCGCCGTGTCCGGGTGGTCGACGGCGCCGAAGCGGAGCTGGTCCATGACGGCCACGGGGCGCGCGCCCATCGAGATGATGTCGCGGACGATGCCGCCGACGCCGGTCGCGGCGCCCTGGTACGGCTCCACGAACGACGGGTGGTTGTGCGACTCGACCTTGAAGGTCACCGCCCAGCCGTCGCCGACGTCGACGACGCCCGCGTTCTCGCCGATGCCGACGAGCAGGTGCTCCTTCATCTCCTCGGTGACCCGGTCGCCGAACTTCTTCAGGTGCACCTTGGACGACTTGTACGAGCAGTGCTCGGACCACATCACCGAGTACATGGCCAGCTCGGCAGCCGTGGGGCGGCGCCCGAGCAGGTCGCGGATGCGCTGGTACTCGTCCGGCTTGAGGCCGAGCTCGGCGTACGGCTGGGCCTCGTCGGGCGTGGACGCGGCGTTCTCGACGGTGTCCAGCTGGGGGCGGGGGGCGGACACGGCTTCAGCACGGTCGGCAGCGGCGGTCATCAACTTCCCTCGGGTCGCGCGAGTACTGCAGAGCTCAGGGCTCGGACCGGGTGATCACCGCACCGCGGGGTGCCGGTATCCGGCGTCGGTCCGTGCGGGGGCGCCTCGCGGCGCGCCGCCAGTCTACCGGCGCCCGCCGGCACTCCCGACGGCGCCGCTAGGGTGCGCGCATGACCGCACCCGAGGGGCACGGACCGGCGCACCCGGCGGACGCGCGGGGAGTCGGGCCCGCCGACCTCCTCGCCTTCGCCTGCGAGCTCGCGCTGCTGGCGCTCCTGGCCGTGTCCGGCTGGCGCCTCGGCTCCCAGGTGGGCGACGGCGCGACAACCGTCGTCACCGGCGTCCTGCTGGTCGTCGGGCTCCCCGCGGTCGCGGTGGCCGTCTGGGGGCGGTGGCTGGCACGGAACGCGCCGGGCCGCCTCCGCCAGCCCGCGCGGTTCGTCGTGCAGGCCACGCTGTTCGTGGTGGCGGGAGCGCTCGCCGCGGCGTCCGGCCTGCCCGGATGGGGCCTCGGGGTCGCCGCCGTCGGCGTCCTCGCGTTCGCGCTGACCCGGAGGTCGTGACCCCCCGCGCCGGGCGGGAACCGGGCAGGATGGGTCGGTGCCGATCCTGCCCACCGAACGCGACCCCCGGCTGATCACCGTGCGCCGGGGAGGGACCCTCTCCGACGACCACCACCGGATGCTGGCCGAGTGGGCGGTGGCCTGCGCCGACCACGTGCTGCCGCTCTTCGAGCGGGAGGCGCCCGACGACGCCCGCCCGCGCGGCGCCCTCGAGGTCGCCCGCGGGTGGATCCGGGGCGAGGTGCCGATGCGGGAGGCTCACCGCACCGCCTTCGTCGCGAACGCCGCCGGCAAGGGCCGGCCCGACCCCGCACGGTTCGCGGCCCTCGCGGCCGGGCAGGCCGTCGCCGTGGCCCACGTCCCGGCGCACGACCTGGGTGCCGCCGCCTACGCCGTCCGGGCCGCGAGCGCCGCCGCACCGGAGCCCGAGAGGGAGGTCGTCCGCCTCGCCGAGCGGGACTGGCAGCGGGAGCAGGTGCCTGCCGAGCTGCTCGACCTGGTCCTCGACGACCAGCGGGCGCGCTCCGCGATCTGCTGGGACGTCTTCGACGACTGACGCCCACCAGCCCCCGGCCGACGGGTCAGCCCTTGACCGACCCCGACGCGAGCCCCGCCACGTAGTACCGCTGCAGCGCCACGTACAGCACCACGCACGGGATCATCGCGACCACCGACCCGGCGGCCAGGAGCCCGAAGTTCACCTGGCCGTAGGCACCCTGCTGCAGGTTCACCAGCGACACCGGCAGCGTGTAGAGCGACGAGTCGGTGAGGAACGTCAGCGCCCCGAGGAACTCCGTCCACGAGGCGAGGAACGCGTACAGGGCGGCGGTCGCGGCGCCGGGCAGCACGAGGGGCCGCAGCACGGAGACGATCATGCGCACCGTCCCCGCGCCGTCGACGTGCGCCGAGTCCTCGATCTCGCCGGGCACCGACTCGAACGCGTTGCGCATGACGAAGACGCAGAACGGCAGGTTCACGGTCGTGTAGAAGAGCACGAGGCCGAACAGGCTGTCCGTGAGCCGCATGGCGTTCATCTGCAGGTACAGCGGGGTGAGGATCGCCTGGAACGGCACCATGAGCGTGACCAGCACCAGCCCGAACAGCAGGCCCCGCCCGCGGAAGCCGAACTTGGCGAACCCGTAGCCGGCGAGCGTCGCGAGGACGGCGGTGAGCACGGCCGTCGACACCGACACGACGACGGAGTTCACGATGCCGCGCCAGATCTCCGGCTGGTCGAGGATCAGCCGGAAGTTGACCCACGACAGGTCGAGGAAGCGCCCGTCGGGCGCGGCGACGACGACGTCGCCCGGCTGGCCGGCACGCACCAGCGCCAGCAGCAGCGGCACCACGAAGACGAGGGCGGCGAGGATGCCGCCGACCGCGTAGAGCGTGCGGCGCACGCGCGTGTCGCGCTCGGGGCCCGACGCCGGCCGCGCGCCACCGGGCGAGGACCCGCGGCCCGGGCTCGTGCCGCGGGAGCTCCCGCCCGGTGCGCCCAGCCCGGTCGTGCCCGGTGCGCTCGTCGTGACCGCCATGTCAGCTCCTCTCCCGCAGCAGCCAGAACTGCGCCGCGGTGACCAGTCCGGTGATGACGACCAGGACGAGCGACATCGCCGTCGCCGCCCCCAGCTGCAGCTGCACGAACGCCCGCCGGTAGATCGCCATCACCACGGTGGTGGTGTCCGATCCGGGGCCGCCCTGGGTCAGGATGTAGAACTGCGTGAACGCGAGCAGCGACCCGATGACCGACAGCACGACGGTCATGGCGATGGTGCGCCGCAGCATGGGGATCGTGATCGAGCGCTCCCGCACCCACCAGGACGCGCCGTCGAGCTCGGCGGACTCGTAGACCTCGCGCGGGATGCCCTGCATCCCGGACATGAGCAGCACCATCGTCAGGCCCGACACCGCCCAGATCACCATGACGCACAGGAGCCCGGTGGCGAGCGGCCCGTCGACGAGCCACGCCGTCGAGCCGTCGGTGATCCCGAGGGCCTTGAGCACCACGTTCACCATGCCGCTGTTCGGCTGCGCCTCGAGCAGCATGAGGAAGCTGAGCGTCGTGAGGCCGATGACGTACGGGACGAAGAAGATCGTGCGCAGCACCGTGGCGCCGCGGCGGTTGGACCGCACGACCACCGCCAGCGTGTAGCCGAGCGCGAGGATCGGCAGCGTGACGATCGCGGTGTAGAGCAGGGTGTAGCCGACGGCCCGCCAGAACGTGGGGTCCGTGAGCACGGACGCGTAGTTCTCCAGGCCGACGAACCGCCACGTCCCGATGAGCGGGAGGTTGGTGAACGAGATCCCCACGGCGGAGACGAGCGGCACCAGCACGAACACGACGACGAACGCGACCGCCGGCGCGACGAGCAGCAGGCCGGTGCGGGCGGGATGGGTGAGGGTGCCGTGGCGTCGTGCGGGCCGGGCGACGGCCGCGGCGCTCATGCCTGGGCCTGCCGGAGGATGCGGTCGTACGTGGTCTGGGCCTCGTCCATGGCGGCATCGACCTCCCCGTCGAAGACGGCCCGGCGGAACATGCGCAGCCAGGGCCCGTCCTGCTGGTTGTAGATGAGGTTGTAGGCGAGCGTGGTGGGGGCGTAGCCCGCGTCGAGCGACTTCAGCGTCGGGGTGACGAGCGGGTGCTCGGCCTCGAACTCCGGCGTCACGACGTCGGAACGGATCGGCGAGTAGAACCCGTCGGGCATGCGCGCCTGCTGCTCGAGGGCGACGGCGAAGCGGATCAGCTCGGTCGCGCCCTCGGGGTTCTGCCCGCCCGCGGGCATGCACAGGTTGTCGCCGCCGTCGAAGAACGCGCGGCCGCCGTCGGGCCCGGGCAGCAGCACCACGCGGCTGCGCTCCAGGAGCTCGGGCGACGCGTTCGGCGCGACGACGCCGTAGCCGCCCGGGAACATCCCGAGCCGTCCGGCGACGTAGTCGGCCGACCAGCGCGAGGCGTCGTCGGCGAAGCAGCCGGGCGGCACCAGCTGCTCGTCCCAGAGCGTGCGCTCGAGGTCGAGGGTGCGCCGCAGCGCCTCGTTGCCGGCGACGTTCCCCCGCTGGTCGCCGACGTCGCCGACGATGAGGTCGGTGCCCGTGGCCCACACGTGCGGCTGCACGGTGAACCCCAGCGCGCCGGACGCGTTGCCGGGGAACGACCAGGCGTAGGTGTCGTCGTCGAGCGCGGCGATCGCGCGGGCGGCCTCGAGGATCCCGTCGAAGGACGCCGTGTGCTCGTCGACGTCCAGGCCGGCGCGGTCGAACAGCTCGGTGTTGCAGAACAGCACCGAGAAGTCGCCGAGGAAGGGCACCCCGTAGTGCTTCCCGTCCTTGGTCGCGAGGGCGAGGTGGCCGGGGCTGAGGGCGTCGCCGAGGGCGAGGTCCTCCACCAGCGGCGTGAGGTCGGTGAACACGTCGCGGAACGCGAACATCGTCGAGTAGATGTCGTCGATGTCGATGACGTCGGGTACCCGGCCACCGCGGATCGCCGTGGCGACCTTGGTGACGTACTGACCGTTCTGGATCGGCGTGAGCCGCACCCGGACGCGGTCCTGCGCCGCGTGGAACGCGTCGACCACGGCCTGGACGCCGTTGACCGTGTCCGAGCGGCACCACATCTCCACCGTGCCGCGGGCACCCCCACCGAACCCCGGGGCACCGACGTCGACGGCGGTGACCGGGCTCGCGCACCCGGCCAGCCCGACCCCGGTGGCGGCCGTCGCGCCGCCCACGCCGAGCAGCGCGAGCAGCTGCCGTCTGGTGAGCTCCATCGCTCTCCTCCTCCGCGCCCGTCGGGCGCCGTGTCCTCCAGGTCCTGCCCGCGGGCGGCGCTGCCCGCGGGGGCGGGGCGCCCGTGCCCGGGCGCCCCGCGAGTGGTGCTGCCGGTCAGGCCACGGGGATCCAGACCCGCATGGCCTGCGGGCCGCGGTTGGCCCACAGGTGGTACGGGACCGCCCGCAGCGTCACGGTGCCGGTGACGGCCGGGGCAGCCGTCGTCGCCGGGCGGTAGGGACCGTCGCCCGGCTCGGTCGCGGGCCGGCCCTGCACGGTGCCGGTGGCGGTCACGACGACGGCACCGCCCAGCAGGTCGGGGCGGTCCTCCTCGCCCAGGGGTCCGGCGACGTCGATCAGGACGTCGTCCACGACGGCGCCCGGCTCCTGGTCCACCTGCTCCAGCGCGTACACCAGCGGGCCGCGCTCGATCGCGACGGAGCCGCGCACGTCGTCGACCCGGGGGTCGGCGGCCGTCAGGCGGGGCGTCACGGGCAGCTCCAGCACGACGGCGTCGCCCGCCGCGAGCGGCCGGCCCACCGTGGCGTACGCGCCCGCCGCGACCGGGGCGCCGTCGAGCGTGGCGCCCTCGGCCCAGCCCGGGATCCGCAGCGCGAGACCCGCGCCCGCTGGTGCCTCCTCGACGTGCAGCGTCACGCGGCCCCGGTACGGGTACTGCGTCTCGACGCGCACGCGCAGCGTGCCCCCCGCAAGCGCGGCGGCGATGGTGCCGGGCGCGTACTGGTGCACCTGGAGCGCGTCGTCGGTGAACGTCGCGAGGTAGCCCTCGAGGCTGGACAGCGTCCGCATGATGTTCGGCGGGCAGCACGCGCAGCCGAACCACGGCCGGCGCCCGGCGGCGGGGTTGCGCTCCTCCTCCGCGTGCGCGCCGGAGCGCACCTGCAGCGGGTTGACGTAGAAGTACTCGGTGCCGCCCAGGGAGAGCCCGGAGAGGAAGCCGTTGAGCAGCATCCGCTCGATCTGGTCCGCGTACCGCGCGTCGCCGGTCGCGAGCAGCAGGCGCCACGCCCACTGCACCCCGCCGATGGCGGCGCACGTCTCCGCGTAGGCGCGGTCGTTGGGCAGCTCGTGCGGGTCGCCGAACGACTCGCCGTCCCAGCGGGAGCCGAGCCCGCCCGTGAGGTACTGCTTGCCGTCGACCATCGCCGCGTACTGCGCCTCGAGCGCCGCGAGGAGCTCGCGGTCGCCCGTCTCGACCGCGACGTCGGTGGCGCCCGCGCCGAGGTAGACGGCCCGCACGGCGTGCCCCTCGACGGTCGTCGCCTCGCGGACGCGCACCCGGTCGGAGAAGTAGGTGGGCTGCTTGCCGTGGGCCGCGACGATCCCCGTGCCGCGGGCCTCGACGAACCACGACGCCAGGTCCAGGTACGCGCGCGTCCCCGTCTCCCGGTAGAGCTCCACGAGCGCGGTCTCGATCACGGGGTGCCCGTCGACCTCGCGCAGCTGTCCCTCGCCGTCGCCGAACGTCTCGACGAGGTGGTCGGCCAGGCGGACGGCGACGTCGAGCAGCTCGCGCCGGCCTGTCGCCCGTACCTGCGCCACCGCCGCCTGCATGAGGTGGCCCGCGCAGTAGTGCTCGTGGCTCCACGGCAGGTCGGAGTAGCGCTCGACGCCGCGCAGCTGCGGCACCGAGTCGAGGTAGCCGTCGGGGGCCTGGGCGCCCGCGACGGCGCGCGTCACCTCGAGGATGTCGGCCAGCAGCGCCTCGTCGGGCTCGCGCCCGTACTCCCAGGCCGCGGCCTCGAGCCACTTGTGCACGTCGGAGTCCGCGAAGATCGGCCCCTGCGCCTCGCCCTCGGCCAGCCCGGCGGCGATCTCGAGGTTGCGCAGGTTCCCGTACTCCCGCAGGTGCCCCAGGCCCTCGGGCACCGACGCCTCGCGGTTGACGCGGAGCCGGTGGCCCCACAGCCCGCCGTCGAGGGTCGCGCTGCCCGGCGGCAGCGGTCGCAGGGTCGCCACCGCCGCAGCGGTGGGCTCGGCAGGTCCGCGGACGGTCCCGAACGTCGTCGTCGTCATGCACCTCTCCCTCGAGGAAGGAAACTAGGAATCCGTTTTCCTTACCGTAGGGAGCGTTGCCGAAGCCGTCAACCGCTGTCCCGACAAGCGAAATCGCGTACCATCGGCACGGCCAGCCGTCGGTCGGCGGAACAGCAGGAAAGCAGAGGAGGCCTGATGGCGGAGACTCCGGGCGTCGTGCGGATCACCGACGTGGCCGCACTGGCGGGGGTGTCCCCCAGCACCGTCTCCAAAGCCCTCAACGACACCGGGTCCCTGCGGCCCGCCACCCGGGCCCGCGTGCGCGAGGCGGCCGAGCGCCTGGGCTTCGTGCCCGACGCCCAGGCACGGTCGCTCTCGGCCCGGCGCAGCTTCACCGTCGGCCTGCTGAGCACCGACTCGGCGGGCCGGTTCTCGCTGCCGGTCGTGCTCGGCGCCGAGAACGCGCTCGTCGGGGGTCAGATCTCCGCGCTGCTGGCCACGGCCCGGCACGACCCGGTCCGCGAGCAGCACCACGTGCGCAGCCTCGTCGCCCGGCGCGTGGACGGCATCATCGTCACCGGCCGCACGACCGACCCGCGGCCTCCCATCCAGGTGCCGATGCCGGTGGTCTACGCCTACTCGCCGTCCTCGGACCCCGACGACGCGTCGGTCGTGCCCGACGACACCGCCGGGATGACCGCCGTCGCGGAGCACCTGCTCTCCCTCGGACGCACCCGCGTCGCCTACGTCGGCGGTCGCGGCGACCAGGCGGCCTCCGTGCAGCGGCACGCCGCCCTGGCAGCCGCCCTCGGGGCGCGCGGCGCCGCGGTCGTCGGCGAGCCGCAGTTCGGCGAGTGGTCCGAGCGGTGGGGCCGCCTCGCGGTCGACGTCGTGCTCGGCGACCACCGGGCCGGCGACCCGTTGCCGGTCGACGCCGTCGTGTTCGCCTCCGACCAGCTCGCCCGGGGTGGCTGCGACCGCCTGCGCGACCACGGCGTGCGGGTGCCCGAGGACGTGGCCGTGACCGGCTACGACGACTGGGAGGTCATGGCGCTCGCCAGCAGGCCGCCGCTGACCACCGTGGATCCGCAGCTCGACCGGCTGGGGCAGCGGGCCGCCGAGCTCCTGCTCGCCGCGATCGACGGTCGCCCCGCGCACGGCACGGAGCTCTCACCGCCACGCCTCGTCGTACGAGGGTCCACCGCCGGGGACTCCTGAGCCGGGAGCCGCGTCAGCTCGCGGGGGCCTCGTCCTCGACCGGCGGGACCATGGAGATCGACGGGTCGAGGGCGGTCGCCACGGCCGCGAGCGCCCCGAGGATCAGCCCGACCCGCGTGTGCGGCAGCCGCCGCCCCTGCGCGCGCCAGCGCTCGCCGCGCCGGTAGGCCCACTTCTCCCCCGCCACGGCGATCGTCACGGCGAGGGCGAGCGCGCCCGCCACGGCCGCTCCCGCGACGCCCGGGCCCGGCAGCGGGTCGGCGCCGTCGAGCGCCACGTCGGCCGCCAGCACGTTGTCGTCCGGTTCACGGTCGTCCCGCCCGTCGGCCGACGCGATCCCCTCGTCCGGCTCCGAGGCGTTCTCGCCGGCTGCGTTCTCGTCGGCGTCGCGCAGGTCGCGCAGCTCGTCGCGCACCTCACGCATCCCGTCGACGGCGGAGCGGCCCTCGGTGGTCAGGGCCATCCCGAGCCCGAGCCCCCCGGCCAGCACGCCCACCTTGGCCAGGGCGCGTGCCCAGCGCGGTCGAACGACGTCGGGCACGGCGTACCAGGCCAGCGTCGTGAGTCCGGTGATCGCGACGCTCCGGGCGTCGACCTGCCTGCGCGCGGCGGGCGTGTCCATGGGTCCACCTCCGGGTCGGGGGCTCGTGCGAGCGGCGGCACCGAGGTCCTCGGGCCGCCCGTGGGACAACGGGCGGCACCGGGGCAGAGTTCCGCGACTCCGGTCCGGCGTGAGGCCGACCTGCACGGATGACGTTTTCTTGACCTGCGGCCCTCGATCCTTGACCAGGATCATCACCAGGTGACGATTCTTCGTGAGCGGGGCCACGCGTGGCCCCGGTGGAGCCGGGGGTTTCGTCGGTTACCACAAGGTGGTTTGATGCGCACGTGGAACTGCTCAGAACCTTCGCTCCCGGTGCGTTCGCGTACGGGCTGGCGTCCTGGTCGTGGCTGGGGGTCCACGGCAAGACGCCCCGCTTCACGACCGTCTTCGGCGACGTCTTCCTCGAGTCCCTGGAGGGCTGGTGGTTCCTCGACACGATCGAGGGGTCGCTCGAGCTCCGCTGGGCCACCGCCGTCGAGATGTACACGGAGCTCGACTCGGCGGACGGGCGTGCGGACCTCCTCCTGGAGGACCTCTGCCGAGAGGTGCTCGACGCCGGCACCCACCCCCGCCCGGACGAGGTGCTCGCCTTCTCCCCGCACCCCGCGATCGGCGGACGGCTCCACGCCGACCACGTGGCCCCGCTCCGGTTCGAGCTCGCGCTGCGGCTCACCGGGGAGATGCACCACCAGCTGCGCGCGACGCTGGACCCGTCGCCCTCGCCCCTGCTGCTCGGGCACGTCGACCCCCCGGCTCCGGCCCTCACCTGGGACACGGCGGGGCGCGACCGCCGACCGTGACCCACCTGTGACCTGCACGATCCGCCCAGCAGATGCACGACCGGCCGTCGTGTCGTCTCCTGGAAAGGCACGGATGAGGCGGACCGTGGGAGGTAGGCATGAGACGGGTGCTCGTCGTCGGGCTCGTCGTAGGGGTCGTGGACGGGGCGTTGCTGGGCGCGTCGGCGGCGCTCGGCTGGACGTGGGTGGCGTGGGCCGCCCTGCTGGCCGGGCTCGGGGGCGCGGCGGTCGTGGCGATGTCCGTCCCGCCGGCGCGCGTCGCACGACCGGCCACCGTCACGCTCGGCCTGCCGCTGCGTGACGAGCAGGCGGCCGAGGAGGCGAGCGTCGTGCCCGCCCCGGTACCCGGCACGACGCCGGGAACGGTCGAGAGCCCGCCGGCCGTCGTCGAGGACTACCCGCAGCCGGTGCGCGCGGCCCAGCCGACGCCCGCCGCCGCCTGACGGCGAGCGCAGGGAGCGGGCGAGCACGCGAGAGAGAAGCCGAGAGAGAAGCCCGGACGGGACTGCGGTCGACGCAGTCC
>NZ_JBHTVC010000071.1:0-26224 GCF_042793275.1 Isoptericola sp. NPDC056578 | reverse complement strand
GACGCGTTCACGGGCGCCAGGGCGCCCTCCACTTCGGGAGGGATACGTCCGCGCGAAGAGTCCGGCAGGTCGCGACGGCCCCCGCACCGGTCCGCGGCCGGAACGATCCGCCCGGTGTCCACGCCGTTCGCCAGCACGTGGACCTTGGCGGGGTGCTCGCCGGCGCGGTCGGCGGCCCAGGCCGCGACGGGACCGCTGACGGCGACGACGGCCGTCGCGGCACCGACGGCCGCGCAGGCGCAGCGCTCGGCGCCGACCTCGTCGACCAGGTCGCGGTGGGTGCGCTGCTCGGCGACGAGCGGCGCGTTCACCTCCAGCACGCTGGGGACGCCGACGTCGCGCGCCCACGCCGTCGCGGCGGTGCCCCACAGGGAGTGGCGCTCGTAGACCAGGTCGAGGCCCTCGCCAGCGGCGATCCCCGTGAGGATCCCGTTCACCTGTGCGTCCGACTCCCGCAGCGCGACCTCGCGCTCCGCCGTCGACCGGGTCGGCGCCACCGGGACCTCGTGCACGACGACGTCCGACAGGTCGGTGGGGACGTCCCCGCCGGGGCGCGTCGTCACGACGTGCACCTCGGCGCCGGCGCGCACCAGCTCGCGCAGCACGGCCTGGACGTGCACGGACGACCCCTTGCGGCCGAACACGGGGACGCCCGGGTCGGAGCTCACGTACGCGACCCTCATGCCGCCCTCCCCTCCGCGACGGTGGCCGCCGCGCTCTCCAGCACGTCCAGCAGGCGGCGGGACGTGCCGACGACGTCGAACTCGGCCTCGATCAGCGCCCGCGCGCCGTCGGCGAGCCGCTGCGCCTCGCCGGGGTCGTCGAGCAGGGCGCCGAGCGCCGCGGCGAGCGCCGGGGCGTCGCCGGGCGGCACGAGCCGGCCGGTCGCGCCGTCGCGCACCGCCTCGGGGATGCCGGTGACCGGCGTCGAGACGACGGGGGTGCCGAGGGCCATCGCCTCCAGCAGCACGGTGGGCAGGCCGTCGCGGTTGCCGTCGGCGCCGAGCACGCACGGCGCGGCGAAGACGGCGGCACGCGCGACGACGTCGCGCACCAGGTCCTGCGGCAGCGGGCCGTGGAACGTCACGTGCTCCGCGCCGTCCCGCAGCAGGCCCAGCGCGGCGGCACGGTCGCGCAGCTCGGCCTCCTGCGGGCCGGACCCGACGAGGTCGAGGTGCACGTCACGGCCGTCCGCCACGAGGAGGGCGAGCGCGTCGAGGAGGTCGCCGAACCCCTTCTTCTCCACGAGGCGCCCGACGGCGCACACCCGCCCCGGCCGCCGTGGCGCCGTCGCGCGGGCGTACTCGTCGAGGTCGAGCCCGTTGTACACGCGCACGACGCCGCCTGCCGCCGGCCCGTAGGTGTCGCGCAGGTGAGCGAGGTTGTGGTCGCTCACGGTGACGACGGCGCGCGCGTCGGCGAGCTTCGTCCGCAGGTCGGCGGGGTCCACCGACTCGTGGAAGATGTCCTTCGCGTGCGCGGTGAACGTGTACCCGATCCCCAGGACGGCGGCGGCGAGCCGCGCGACCGTCGTCGCGACCGACCCGAAGTGCGCGTGCAGGTGGGTGAGCCCGGCGTCGTGCGCGGCCGACGCCACCCACAGCGCCTGGACGGCGTCCTCCGGGTCGGCGACGAGCAGGTCCGCGAGGGTGGCGGCCGGCAGGCCGCGGAGGTCGAGCCGATCGTGGGCCTGGGCGAGCGCCGACCAGGCGTCCGCGGCGCGGGCCGCGCGCGGCACGAAGCGCACCGGCGCGGCGACAGCCGCGAGCGCCGCGTGGAACCGCGTGTCGACGGGCGCGCGCAGGGAGAAGATCTCGATCTCCACGCCCCGGCGCTCCAGGCCCCGCACCTCGTTGACGACGAACGTCTCCGAGAAGCGCGGGTACATCTTGGTCACGTAGCCGACGCGCGGGGTCGATGCCGTCGTCGAGGGAGTCCTGGGGGTGGTCTCAGGCCGTGGCACGGTGCTCCTCCTCCTGCTGGTCCTGCGGGTGCGGGGTGGCGGCCCCCGCGCGGGCGGGGGTCGCGACGCGGTCGGCGAGCCCGACCACGAGCTCAGGGACGCGCGCCAGCCCGTCGAGGTCGACGTCGACCTCGGGCCGCCGGGGCGCGTCGTCGGCGGCGGCGGTGCGGGCGAGCCAGGCGCCGACCCGCTCGGGGGCGATCGGGCCGACGAGGACGTCGAGCAGCCCGAGGTCGGCGAGCCGGCAGGCCCGCACGAGCTGCTCGGCGCGGGGGTGCGTGCGCGGCACGACCAGGCCGGGGCGGCCGGACGCGAGCAGCTCGCACACGGAGTTGTAGCCGCCCATGGTCACGACGGCGGCGGCGCCCTCGACGAGGGGGACGACGTCGCGGACGAACGCGTGCACCTCGAGGTCGTCGCGGCCCGAGGCGACGGCGTCCAGCCGGTCGCGGGCGGCCGCCGGCAGGTACGGCCCGGTGACGAGCACTCCCCGGTGGCCCGCGGGCAGCGACGCGGCGGCGAACGCCTCCGCGAGGGACGCGCCGTCCTGCCCGCCGCCGACCAGGCAGAGGACGTAGGGCTCGCCCTCGCGCACCGGCTCGTTGAGGGGCGTGGACGCGCGACCGCGACCGAGGTATCCGGTGAACACCGTGCGGGCGGCGATGTGGTCGGGCAGCGCGTACTCGGCGAGCGGGTCGTAGACGTGCGCGTCGCCGTACACCCACACCTCGTCGAAGAACCGCTCGACGACGGACGTGCTGCGCTGCTCGTGCCACTCGCGGACGGCGACCTCGGGGGTGTCGAGCACGTCGCGCAGCCCGAGCACGCACGCGGTCCCGCCCTCGGCGCGCAGCCGCCGCAGCGCGGGCAGCAGCTCGCCGCCGACGCCGAGCGGCACCTTGTCCACCACGAGCACGTCGGGGCGGAACGCGGCGAGCGCGCCGTCGAGCACGCCCGCCCGGACGCGGACGACGTCGTCCAGCGTGCCGCCCCAAGCGCGTGGGCCGTAGCCCCGCTCCGCGTCCTTGCCGACGCGCGGCAGCGTCACGACCTCCGTGCGCTCCGGCAGCGGCAGGCTCGTCGCCTCCCGCGCGCCGGACAGGAGGAGGACGTCGACGTCCGGGTCGGCGTCCACCACCGCGCGCGCCAGCAGCGACGTGCGCCGCACGTGGCCGAGGCCCTGCGTGTCGTGGGAGTAGAACGCGACCCGGCGTCGCGCCGGGAGCTCGGGTTCGACCGCTGATATCTGTCGCACCCTGGTCACCCTGCGGAGGTTGCCTGAGTCACGGATGAGGCGACCATGAGGGGGTTCTCATCCGGAAGGGCGCAGCATCTGCACAGGGCACGCCCAGGTCCGCCGCTCACCCGTCCCGCCGGTCTGGCACGCTCCCGTCGTGACCCGACGACGCATCTTCGTGCTGGTGAGCGCCCTGATCGTGGCCGCCGCGCTCGCGGCTCTCGTCGTCGTCTGGCGCCCCTGGGACCCCGTGCCGGACGAGCTGCGCGCGGCCGCCAGCCGGGTCGCCGACCTCCCCGGCGTCGTCTCCGCGGAGGTCACCGGCTACGAGGTGGCCTTCCGCGACGCGAAGGACGGCGACGTCGCCCTCGCGACGGTCGACGTCGTGCTGGACGACGGACTCTCCCCCGAGGCCGCAAGCGCGGCCGCCGCGCGGGCGGACGGTCTGCTCGCGGCGACGCGGGTCGACGGGGTGCGCACGCTGTCCCGCACCACGGCGGTGCACACCGGCGACCCGCGGACGGTGCATGGCGTCGAGGTCTACCCGCTGACCGCGTGGGTGACCGAGGACGGCGACGCGTCCTCCGTCGCTGACGCCGTCGTCCTCCGTGACGCCGGCGCGACGACGGTGAGCGGCGTCAGCGCGGAGGCGGCCGACGGAGAGGGACTCGTGCGGCTGGCGGAGGAGGCCGCGGAGCACAAGATCGCCGCGTCGCTCGGCACCGCCGACGACGCCGTGCGGTACGACGCCTCCGGGCGCGTCCCCGTGGTGGCGGCCGCGCGGCTGGCCGTCGACGCGGCCGGGCGGCCAGGCGTGGCGTCGGTCGTCGTGCACGCGGGGTTCCCCCCGGGCACGACGGCGGCGGACGACACCGCGCTGACGCTCCAGGTCGGCCTCGCCGGGCCGACGTCGTCCCCCGAGGCGGACGGCGTCGCGCGCTGGCTCGACGACCCCGCCCGCGACGCCGGGGGCCGCCACCTCGCGTACACGCTCACCGAGCCGGGCTACGCCGCGCGCGTCGACGGCTGGGTCGCGGCCGCGCCGCCCCCGACGCCCGAGGAGCACACCGTGCCGCTGCCCGCTGGCGTCGGGGCGTGGCCGGCCGACGACGACGCCCCGGCCTGCGCGGGCGACGACCTCCGCCTCACCCTCGGCACGCCGGACGCCGCGGCCGGCGGCCGGTACCTCGCCGTGCTCGCCGAGAACGTGTCCGGGCGGCCGTGCGCCCTCGACGGCGTGCCGCGGCTGACCTTCCGGGACGCCGACGGCGAGCCGCAGGACGACGTCACGACCGAGCCGTCCGCGCCCGGCGTCGTCGCGGGCCGCGTCGTCGTGCCGGCGGGCGAGCGCGCGCTGGCCACCGTGCAGTGGCGGGCCATGTCGACGGCGAACGACCCGGACGTCACCACGACGGTGGACGTCGCCGCCGTCCCGGACGGAGATCCGGTCCCGCTGACCCCGACCGCCGAGCTCGACGTGCTCGACGGCGCCGAGGTGCGCGTCGGCCCGTGGGCGCAGGCGGCGGAGGGCTGGTCGTGAGGCGTCACGCACCTCGACCGGCGTGAACGGTTCATTCCGTGCACAGCTCCGTGATCTCGTCCTGGAACTGTCGCGAGCCGAGGTCGAGGTCGCTGACCCACAGCATCTTCTCGAGCTGGACATCCGTCTCCCGCGCGATCCCGAGCGAACGGACGCGGACCGGCGCGTGCTCGATCCCCGTGCGCATGCCCGCCGGGCCGCCACGATTCGCGTCCGCGTCCAGCCGCCCCCAGGGACCCACGACCCACATCGCCACCTCACGGCCGGGCGGGATCTCGACCGTCTCGGTCGTGCCGGGCGGCGGGCCGTCCGACGGGTCGAACGCGAAGTCGTCCCGCGGGTCGGCGGCGACCGCGCCGAACCGGAAGACGTCGGGCAGCAGGCTCGTCACGGTGATCGGCCACCGGGCGTCGTTGCGGACGGTCTGCACGACGGCGACGTCCTGGTCCGCGGCGAAGAGCGCCCAGAAGCCCTCATCCGGGTACGTGCACTCGTCCCTGTAGCCGGCGCCCGACGAAGACATCGACCCGAGCTCGACGTCGGCGCTCGCCGACAGCCCCCACCACCCGCCGAGGGCCGCGGCCGCCAGCACCGCCGCGCCGACGGCCGCGACGGTCGAACGCCGGACCCGCCGTGTGCTCACATCGCCCCGAAGCACCAGCGCCGGATCTTCGACTCGTCCTGCACGGAGTCGAGCACGCGGACGCCGTCCACGGCGCCGCGCCAGGCGCCGCCGCCGACGGTGACCGGCCCGGACGGCGCGGCCGTGAGCGGCCCTGCCTGCGCCCGACCGGACCGTACGGGCGCCCCCATCCCGGTGAGGGAGCAGGTCCACAGGTCGACGGCGCCCGTCGCGGCGTTCCGCATCCCCGCGAGGAAGACCCAGCTGCCGGGCTCGGGGGCGACACCGGACACCGCTGTCGTCGACGTTCCGCCGTCACCGGTGGCGACCGAGAACGCCCAGCAGGTGCCGGTCGCCGACGTGCAGGAGTCGTCGGCGACGGTGCCGAGCGTGAAGCCCGGCCGTCCGTCCTCCCCCTGTGTGACGACGGACGCGGTGGCGCCGTCGGCGTCGGGCCGCACGAACGCCGCCACGGTGACGTTGCCAGCCGCGTCGACGACGGCGCCGTCGGTCGCCGCCACGTCGGAGTCGGCGTCGAAGGTCAGCGCGCCGTCGCCCGGGACGCCCCAGGGACCGGGCGACCACAGGTCCGTGCCGGACAGGGTGAGCGCGTTGCCGCCGCCGAGGGTGCTGCCCGCCGTCGTCCCCGCGAGCTCGTCGAACCACCAGGTCGCACCGCGGGCCACGGGGTAGGCGACCACGAACCGGTACTCCCGCCGCGGGCCGACGTTCCCCGCGGCATCCACCGCCTGGGCGTACAGGACGGTCGGGCCGGCATAGCTCGGCGTGAGCTCGACGACCTCCCCCGGCTGCGCGCGGTCGAACAGGGCGTCACCCACGGTCGAGTACTGCACGTAGGCCACGTCGTCGGAGCCCGGCACGTCGAACCGGAACCCGCCGGTCATCCCGACCCCGCCCGCGGTCCCGTCCTCGAGGTAGACGGCGGGGTACCCCTCGACCGGGGTGACGACGGTCTCGCCGGGTGCCGTCACGTCCACCGTCAGCTCGCAGCCGACCAGCTCCGTGACGTCGCCGCTCGGCAGCACCGCCTGCGCCGTCCACCCGTACGTCCCGCCCTCGGCGAGGACCCCGTCCGGGACCTTGACGGAGTGGGTCACCCCCGACGCCTGCGGCGTGGTCGGGACCGACCGCCACAGCTCGTCGCCCGTCGCGAGGTCGCGCACGGCGAACTCGGCGCTCATCGAGGACGGGAACGGCTCGCGCGCGTTGGAGAGCTCGGCCACCAGGGTCGGCGTCGTCGAGCGGACCGCCGGGCGGTCGTCGCCCGCCGCGCACGACGTCTCCGGCCGGACTGTGCCCAGCGCGACGACGGTGTCCGTCGCCCGCAGCTCGACGGTCAGGGTCGCGTCGGGGCCGAAGGCTGCCCGACCGCAGCCCCGGCAGTCCTCGTCCGCCGCGGCGAGGCCGAACGCCAGCGGGCCGCCGGAGCGCACGGCCTGTCCCACGGCCCGGGTGACGTCGACGTCGACGCGCCGGTCGCCGCCGCAGCCCGCGCCTGAGAGGTCCGCGCCTGTGGACCTCCACCCGGGCGTCGAAGCGGACCACGTCGTCGCCACGGTCACGGCCGGCACCGCGTGCACCCGGACGTCGTCGATCCCGCACGCCTGGTCACGGCCCACCGGGAGCGACAGCGTCGCGGCGACCAGCACGCCGTCGGCCAGCGCGGCCGGGTCGCCGAGGTCCCCGAAGTCGTAGGCCACGCGCTGCACCCCGCGCGCAGGGCAGCCGCGCCCGCCCTCGCCGACGCACTGCCCGACGACACGGTCGCCGTCGAACCCGAAGCCCGCCGTGCTGGTCGGGGCGCCGCTGCGCAGCGCCGTCCATGCGCGCGGGCCGGACTCGAGGACCACCTGCCTGCTCGGTACCTCCGTCGTCTCGAGCTGCGGTGCGGCACCGGGTGAGGCCGTCGCCGTCGTGGCGCCTCCCGTCAGCACGAGTCCAGCAAGGGCGAGCGCTGCCAGGAGCTGACGTCGTCGAACCACCGTTGACCACCGTTCGTCGTCCTCGACGCGACCAGCGCAGGTCGCCCGGACCGTCGCATCTCGGACAAGTCCGACCGAAAGGTAGCGGATCCTGTCGCCCCAGCGAACCGCAGGACCTGTTTTTCACCCGCTCGCACCAACCCCGGCGCGGCCCTCAGCCGAACGTGAACGTGTAGACCGCGATGCCGTCGGGCACGTCGAGCTCCACGATCCCGTCGGTCTGCCCGTCGCCGCGCAGCACGTCGTACAGGGTGGGGTTGCCGGCCACGTCGATCTCGCGCTCGGCGCGCACGCTGCCGTCGTCGGCGAGCACGCGCGCGGTGACCGTCCCCTCGCCGCCGAGCACGGTGAACACGTCGGTCGAGCGGTACGCGAGCCGCAGGGTCGCGTCGTCGGAGGCGGCCGTCGCGCCCTGGAAGTCGACGTCCCACGTGCCGCCGAGGGAGAAGGTGTCGCGGGCCTGGTCGTCCGGGTGGGAGTACGCCTCCCGGCCGGAGCCGTACTCGGGCGAGCCCGAGTAGTTGAACACCTTGTTGAGGGCGAGGTAGGTCTCGGGCGTCGTCTCCTCGCCGGGCGTCGTGTCCGCGACGTCGGTGGCGGGCGGCAGCTCGACGTCCGGGTCGGCGGCGCGCAGCAGGTCGCGGACGTGCTGCTCGGTGACGCCGTAGTCGCCCTCGCCGTGCTTGATGTACCGGACAGTCCCCTCGGCGTCGATCAGGTACTCGGCGGGCCAGTAGCGGTTCCGGTACGTCGTCCAGGTCGAGTACGAGTTGTCCTGCGCGATCGGGTACTCGACGCCGAGGTCTCGGGCGCCGGCGACGACGTTGCGCGTCTCGCGCTCGAAGGCGAACTCCGGCGTGTGCACGCCGATCACCTCGAGGCCGGCGTCCCGGTACGCGTCGTACCAGGCGCTCACGTGCGGGATGGCGCGCTGGCAGTTGATGCAGGAGTACGTCCAGAAGTCGATGAGCACCACCTTGCCGCGCAGGTCGGCCAGGTCCAGCGCCTCGCCGCCCGGGGTGTTGAGCCACCGCGTGATGCCCGTGAGCGGTGGCGCGGTGCCGCAGTCGGCCAGCTCCGCCGACCCGTTGGCGCAGTTCGACAGCTCCCGGTTCGCGTCGGTGACGATGCCGCCCAGGTCCAGCGCGTCCTGCACGGAGGCGTTCTCGTCGACCTGCTGCTGCAGCGCGCCGGTGTAGTCCGGCAGCGCGCGCTGCAGCTGCTGGGGCAGGTTCAGCGCGAGCGCCCCCGCGAGCAGGAGGACGACGACGCCGCCCGTGACCCGGATGCCGCGCTGGTGGCGGCGGAACGCCGAGACCCGTTCCGCGACGCGCCGTCCGGCGAGGGCGAAGACCAGCAGCGGCACCGCCGCGCCGACGGCGAACGACACCGTGAGGGCCACCGTCCCCGGCCCGATGTCTCCCGTCGCGCCCGCGACCGTGATCGCCGCGAGGACCGGGCCCGCACACGGCACGTAGAGCACCCCCAGCCCGAGGCCGAGCACGAACGCGCCCCGGTCCTGTCCGGCCGCGCGGCGCGACCCGAGCGACGCGAGCCGCAGGAAGGGCCGCTCCAGCACCTCCTCGAACCGCGGCACGATCATCCCCACCCCCAGGGCCGCGAGCAGCACGATGCCCACCCAGCGCAGCAGGTCCTGCGGCAGCCCGAGCGCGCCGAGGACCAGCGAGCCCAGCAGCGTCATCGTGCTGAAGCTCAGCACCAGCCCGGCGATCACGAGGTAGGGCCGCCACGACCGCGCACGGCGCCGGGCGGGCCGGTCCGCCGGTCCGACGGCGGGGGCTCCTTCGCCCGCCGTCGCGACGCCGGTCTCGACCTGCCCGCCCGCGCCCGTGCGCACCGCCGTCGGCACGTCGAAGCGCAGCGCCGGCTCGCGGGCGCCCTGCACCCCGCCGGCGAAGAAGATCACCGGGAGCATGGGCAGGATGCACGGCGAGATGCCGGTGATGAGGCCACCGAGCAGGCCGATCAGGACCAGGGTCTCCATGCCCGTCGTTCGGAACGGAGGGGCCGGCGGATGGGATCGCCGACGACACCCATCCGGTGCGCCGCCCACTCCGAACCCCGGACGAGCGCCCCGGGACCGGAGGGGCGACGACGCAAGGAGAGAGAACGATGAACGTCCGCACTCGTACCCGCACCGCCGCCGCCGGCTTCGCCACCCTGGCCCTGCTCGGGCTCGCGGCCTGTTCGTCCGACTCCGGCGCCGACGCCGGGTCCGGCTCCGAGGAGACGATGACGGAGGAGTCGCCGATGGCCTCCGAGGAGCCGTCGGAGGCCATGAGCGACGACATGTCCGCCGACCCGGCGGCGAACCTCGTCGGCCCGGGCTGCGACGCCTACGCCGAGCAGGTGCCCGACGGCGCCGGCTCCATCACGGGCATGTCGACCGACCCGGTCGCCGTGGCCGCGTCCAACAACCCGATGCTGAAGACCCTCACGCAGGCCGTCAGCGGCGAGCTCAACCCCGACGTCGACCTGGTCGACACGCTCAACGGCGGCGAGTTCACCGTGTTCGCGCCGGTCGACGACGCGTTCGGGAAGGTGGACCAGGAGGCCCTCGACACCCTCTCCACCGACGCCGACCTCCTGACCACGGTGCTCACCTACCACGTGGTGCCCGGCCAGATCCTGCCCGAGGACGTCGTCGGGGAGCACGAGACCGTCCAGGGCGACACCCTCGAGGTCACCGGCTCCGGCGACGAGCTCAAGGTCAACGACGCCAACGTCGTCTGCGGGGGCGTCATGACGCAGAACGCCACCGTCTACCTCGTCGACTCGGTGCTGATGCCGCCGATGTGACGCCGCGCCGGGGACACCGGTCGTCCGTCACGAGGCTCGCAGGGCCGCCGCACGCAGGGGGTGCGGCGGCCCTTCGGCGTGCATGGAACGGGGCGCGGAGACAGACGCGCGGGGACCTCGTGCGGACCGGTGCCCGCGGGTCAGGACTCGATCGCCAGCACGGGGTCGGTGGTCGGCTGCGCCGAGCCGCCCGCCGGCTCCAGCGTCACGGCGACCACGTGCCCGGCGCCGCCCTCGACGAGCGCGCGCGACACGCCGCCGGAGGCCGTCGGCATCAGGCCCGCGGACACGGGCGTGTCGTCGGCGACGATCCACAGCTGCCAGTCGTGACCTTCGCCCGGGGCGGGCATGCCCTCGGCGGAGACCAGGACGTCGCCGCCCGAGACCAGAGCGGTGGCCTCGCCGCCGCCCTCCACGGGCGCCGTGACGAGGCGCGCCTCCGGGTCGGCGAGCATCTGCGCGACCCGGTCGGCCTGCGCCTCCAGCCGGACCGCCTCGCGGTGCTCCTGGACGGCGATCGTGGTCGGCACTGCGACCGCGACCACCGCGGCCGCCGCGGCGGCGACCAGGCCCCAGCGGCGGCGCGGCCGGACGGCGGGCGTCGCCGGCGCGTCGGGGGCCGCGCCACGTGCCGCGGCCTGCGGCATGCCGGCCACCCGGGCGAGCACGGCGTCGCGCACGTGCGCGGGCGGCTCGTGCTCCACCGCGAACGCGGCGACGACGTCCTGGTACTCGTCGAGGGCACGCCGCGCGTCGGGGTCGGACTCCAGCAGCCGCTCGACGGCGCGGCGCTCGAGGTCGTCCACGGCGTCGAGGGCATACGCGGGGAGCAGGTCCCAGGCATCGCGCGTGGCGTCGTCGTCAGCCACGGGCCACCCCCAGGCAGTCGCGCAGGCGGCCGAGGCCGTCGCGGATCCGGCTCTTGACGGTGGGCAGCGCGGCGCCGAGCCGCTCCGCGACCTCCCGGTACGTGCGGCCCCCGTAATAGGCCTCGACGACCGCCTCCCGCTGGGTCGCGGTCAGCGAGTCGAGGCAGCGGCGCACGGCCGCCCCCTCGAGCCGTCGCTCGACGTCCTCGATCACGACGTCGCGGGGGGCGCCGGCGACGGACGCGTCGACGTCCCGCTGGTCGCGGTCGCGTCGCGCCTGCTCGGCGCGCACCCGGTCGACGGCGCGCCGCCGGGCGAGCGTCGCGACCCAGGTGCGCGCGGAGGCGCGCGCCGGGTCGAACCTGGCTGCGGTCTGCCACACCTCCACCATCACCTCCTGGGTCACCTCGGCGGCGTGGTCGGGGTCGCGCAGCACGCCGAGCGCCGTCCCGTGCGCGACGGGGGCGAGCGCGTCGTAGACCGGACCGAACGTGGCCGGGTCCGCGCCGACGCACGCCACCAGGGCGGCGTCGGCCGACCTCGGAGGCGTCGTGGCTGGCGGCACCTGGCCAGTCTGCCGCACCGGCCCGGCCGGATCGATCGCCATCCGCTCCCCGCGTGTCCGGTCCCGGACCGTCCGGGACACCTCAGGTTCGACGCCGGCGGCCCCGTGGATGGGTCGGTGCCGTGTGCCGCGCGTCACGCCGCACGCACGACGGCCCGATCAGGCCTCGCGGCGCGCGCGGACGGCGGCGGCCAGCGTTCCCAGCAGGTCCGCCGTGGTGTCCCAGTCGAGGCAGGAGTCGGTGACGGACTGGCCGTAGACGAGCCCGTCGAGCGGCCCCGGCTTCTGCGCGCCCGCCACGAGGAAGCTCTCCATCATGAGGCCGGTGACGTCCCGCTCGCCGTCGGCGACGCGCGCCGCGAGCTCGCGCACGACCTCGGCCTGCCGCACGTGGTCCTTGCCCGAGTTGCCGTGCGACGCGTCCACCACGACGCCCGCCTCCACCGCCCCGCCGAGGCCGGACGTGCGCGCCACCGCCAGCGCGTCCGCCACGTCCTTCTCCGAGTAGTTCGGGCCGCCGCGCCCGCCGCGCAGGATGACGTGGCAGTCCGGGTTGCCGGTCGTCTCGACGGCGGCCGCCCGCCCCTCGGCGTCCGCCCCGAAGAAGGTGTGCTCGCTCGCCGCCGTGATGCAGCCGTCGACGGCGATCTGCACGTCGCCGTCCGTCGCGTTCTTGAAGCCGACCGGCATCGACAGCCCCGACGCCAGCTGCCGGTGCACCTGCGACTCCGCGTTGCGCGCGCCGATCGCGCCCCAGGTCACGGCGTCGGCGATGTACTGCGGGCTGGTGGGCTCCAGGAACTCGCACGCGGCGGGCACGCCTGCGTCGAGCACGCCCAGCAGCACCTCGCGCGCCAGGCGCAAGCCGTGGTGCACGTCGTGGGAGCCGTCCAGGTGCGGGTCGTTGATGAGGCCCTTCCAGCCGACCGTGGTGCGCGGCTTCTCGAAGTACACCCGCATCACGACGACCAGGTCGTCGGACAGCTCACGCGCCACCGGCGCCAGGCGGCGGGCGTAGTCGAGGGCGGCCGCCGGGTCGTGCACGGAGCACGGGCCGACGATGACGAGGAGCCGGTCGTCCTCGCCGCGCAGGACGTCGCGCACCTCGCGGCGGGAGGTCGTCACGAGGTCGCTGCGCGGGGTGCCGAGCGGCAGCTCCGCCCGCATGGCGCCAGGCGCGGGCAGCGGGTCGAGCGCGCGGACCCGCAGGTCGGAGGTCTCTGCCATCAGGTCAGTATGCGGCCGGGCGGGTTCGGACGGCGCGGTGCGGTCGGTGGCGGCGGGGGTGGCGCTGGTGGCGGTGCTCATGGTGGGGCTCCTGGAGGGTGTCGGCGGCGGGGCGGTCGGGGGGTGGAGGCTCGGCGTCGTCGTCGCGGCGTCTTCTCGAACCGTGGTCCATGCCCGACCGGAGCGGCCCGTCTGACGACGAAGGGCCCCGGACGCACGATGCGTCCCAGGCCCTGTGCTGGCTCCGGAGTAGTCGTCGGTCAGGCGTCAGCCCGCCGAGCTCCTACCGGAGCCGGCGTAAAGCGCCAATACCAACGGGTGTCCACGACGAGGACGGTACGTCGCCGTCCCCGCCTCCGTCCACTCGCGTCCACCATCCGGTCCGGCAGCCCGGTCCGGCAGCCCGGTCCGGCAGCCCGGTCCGGCGACACCGGGCGGACCCTCGTAGTGTCGACGCATGCCGGTGCCCGACTTCGTCTCCGCCCTGCGCTCCCACGTCGGCCACGACCTGCTGTGGCTGCCGGGGGTGTCCGCCGTCGTGCTCGACGACGACGGCCGGCTGCTGCTCGGCCGCCGCGCCGACAACGGCCTGTGGGCGGTGGTGTCCGGGATCCTCGAGCCGGGCGAGGACCCGGCCGTCGGCCTGGCCCGCGAGGCGCTCGAGGAGACGGGCGTCGACGTCGTCGTCGACGCGCTCGTGGCGGTCACCGTCACCCCGCCGGTCGAGTACCCGAACGGCGACCGGTCGCAGTACCTCGACCTGTGCTTCCTGTGCCGGGCGGCGAGCCCTGTCGCCGCCGCGCGGGCGCACGTCGCCGACGACGAGTCCACCGACGTCGCGTGGTTCGCGCCCGACGACGTCCCGGCGGATCTCGCGCCGTCGTCCGCGGAGCGGCTGGGACACGCCCTCGGCTGGCTCGCCGCCGGCTCCGGGGCCCCGTACTTCGTGCGCTGACCGTCCGCCCGCCCCGAGAGGATGGCGCCCGTGCCGACCCCCGCCACCCCGTCCACCCCCGAGGAGCTGTTCGCGCACTCCCCCGCGGGCCTGGCGATCTGCCGGGCGTTCGCGGACCTCGTCGCGGACGTGACGGGCGACGACGTCACGACGCGCACCACGAGGACGCAGGTCGCGTTCCGCCGCCGGCGCGGGTTCGCGTTCGTCTGGCCGCCGTGGGTGGGGGTCCGCGACCACGTCGACGCGCCCGCCGTCGTCACGTTCGTCCTCCCGCGCGAGGACCGCTCCCCGCGCGTGACGCAGGTGGTGCACCCGACGTCGAGGGCGTGGACGCACCACGTCGAGGTCCACGACGCGGCCGAGCTGGACGACGAGGTCGCCGCCTGGGTGCGCGAGGCGTACGACGCCGCGGGCTGAGCACGTCCGTCCCGGTCGGCGACACGTGCCCCCGTTCGTCTCGCGGGTGAAACGTGGAAGTGGTTATGTGTGCCCCGCCACAGTTTGCTCGGGCGCACCGACGCGCCCCCGCACGACGGTGCCCGGCCCCCACGGCCGGGTCGCTCCGACACCCCTGGAGGAAAACCGTGAGAGCACGCACCACGAGCGCGTTCGGCGCAGCGGGAGCCCTGCTGACCGCCGCCGTCCTCGTTCCCGGCATCGCGGCGTCGGCGTCCTCGGCGCCCGCGCCCGACGCCCCACCGTCCGACCCCGCGGCGCACGTCAAGGAGGACGACCGTCCCGACCCGCTGGCGGAGAAGCGCACCGCGCTCAAGCAGGAGGCCGTCGACCGCGTCGCCATGGGCGACGCCACCGTGCAGACGCTGGGCAAGGGCGCCCACACGTCGAAGTCGGTGAAGGTCGGCAAGAACCAGTGGGTCGAGTACGAGACCGAGCAGACGGCGCAGCTGCTCACGTTCCTGGTCGACTTCGGCGACCAGGCCGACCCGCGATTCCCCGACGCCCCGCAGACCGGGCCGGAGCACAACGAGATCCCGGAGCCCACGCGCAGCGACAACTCCACCTACTGGGAGGAGAACTTCTCCCAGGAGCACTACAAGGAGATGTTCTTCACCGGGCTGGAGGACCAGAACGGCGAGTCGTTCGCCGGCGTCTACGACGAGATGTCGTCGGGCCGGTTCGACCTGCAGGGCGACGTGTCCGACTGGGTGACCGTGCCGTACAACTCGGCGTCGTACGGGCAGACCGAGTCGAACACGGACATGACGCGGTTCGTGCAGGACTCGGCCGACGCCTGGTACGCGGACCAGGTCGCGCAGGGCAAGACGGCCGAGGAGATCGACGAGTACCTCCAGTCGTTCGACGTCTGGGACCGCTACGACATCGACGGCGACGGGATCTTCGACGAGCCGGACGGCTACATCGACCACTTCCAGGCCATCCACGCGGGCGAGGGCGAGGAGGCCGGCGCCCCGGAGTCGGCCATCTGGTCGCACCGGTGGGCGGTCAACCCGCTGGGCACCAACGGCCCGGCCGGGTTCCCGAAGGTCGGCGGCATCAAGATCGGCGACTCCGACATCTGGATCCGTGACTACACGACGGAGCCGGAGAACGGCGGGCTCGGCGTCTTCGCGCACGAGTTCGGCCACGACCTCGGTCTGCCCGACTACTACGACACCGAGGGCGGCGAGAACGGCACCGGCTTCTGGAACCTCATGAGCTCGGGCTCCTGGCTGGGCCACGGCGACGGCACCATCGGCACCACGCCGAACCACATGGGCGCCACGGAGAAGATGTTCCTCGGCTGGCTCGACTACGCCACCGTCGACCAGGGCGAGCGCGCCACCGTCAAGCTCGGCCCGTCGTACCACGCGACGACGAAGCCGCAGGCGGTCGTGGTGAACCTGCCGGACGGCGTCAAGGACGTCGACCTCGGCGTCGACCCGTACGACGGGCAGTTCGCCTACTCCGGCACCGGCAGCAACGCGAACTACACGCTCACGTCGCCGTCGTTCACCGTGCCCGACGGGGCGTCCCTCACCGCCAAGGTGCAGTACGCCATCGAACCGGGCTACGACCACGCGTTCGCGGAGGTCTCGACCGACGGCGGCTCCAGCTGGACCCCGCTGGCGACCAACCTCTCCGACGAGGACGCGAACGGCGGCATCTCGGGCGACTCGGGCAAGAAGTGGGTGGACCTCACCGCCGACCTCGCCGACTACGCCGGCCAGGACGCGCAGATCCGCTTCCGCTACCAGAGCGACGGCGGCCTCAACCTGCTGGGTCTCACGGTCGACGACGTGGCCGTGGGCGACGCGCTGACCGAGGACTTCGCCGACGGGTTCGCGGGCTGGACGAACGACGGCTTCCACGTCATCGGCGCGGACGGCACCTACGAGGTCGAGTACTCGCACTACTACGTGGCGGAGAACCGGCAGTACGCCGGCTACGACTCGACCCTGAAGACCGGGCCGTACAACTTCGGCTGGACCTCGTCGAAGCCGAACACCGTGGAGCACTACCCGTACCAGGACGGCCTGCTGGTCTGGTACGCGAACAGCTTCTACGGCGACAACAACACGTCGCAGCACCCGGGCGGCGGGCAGGCCCTGCCGGTCGACGCGAACGCGCAGGCGCTGCGGTGGTCGGACGGCACGGTCGCCCGCAACCGCATCCAGGCGTTCGACGCGACGTTCGGCCTCGGCAAGTCCGACGCGTTCACCCTGCACCGGGAGACCGCGGCGGGTCTGACGACGCTGCGCACCTGGTCGAACAAGGCGGACAGCGTCTTCGACGACACCGACCCGAACGCCTACTACGACGCGACGAACCCCGGCGGGTCGGTCGTCGTCGGCGGCACGGGCACGAAGATCAAGGTCAAGGCCGTCAACGGCAAGAACGGCGTGATGACGGTGGACGTCACCACGCCGCGCAAGAAGGGCTGACCCTCACCACCCCGCAGAGCTGTCAGGGCCACGTGCACCGCACCGTGCACGTGGCCCTGACAGGTCTCAGCGGGCGTAGCGGGCCACGAAGTTCCGCAGGATCTTCATCGGCTCGGTGACCTGGTGCTCGCGCGAGCGCGCGACGATGCGGTCGCCCTCCTCGGGCGGGAAGTACCCGTACGTGCGGTACACCTCGACCCGCTGCTCGATGCCGGTCAGGTCCAGCTCGGGGTGGAACTGCGTGGCGTACAGGTTCCGGCGCACGCGGAACATCTGGACCGGAGCGTCGGCGGAGCGGGCGAGCAGGGTGGCCGACGGCGGCAGCTCGCGCACCGCCTCCTTGTGGCCGAGGTACGCGGTGAAGCGGGCGGGCACCCCCGCGAGCAGCGGGTCCTCCAGCCCCTCGGGGGTCAGCTCGATCTCGGCCGGGCCGACCGGCTCGGCGTAGGTGCGGTCGACGACGCCGCCCTGGTGGGTGCCGAGCGTCCCGACGCCGTAGCAGGCGCCGAGGAACGGGAAGTCGCGCTCCACGAGCACGTCGAGCAGGGCGGCCATCTCCCGCTCGACGCGACGCTGGACGTCGGACTTCTCGGGCTCGGGATCGGAGGAGTTGAACGGCCCGCCCCCGACGATCACCCCGGAGAGCGCGTCGAGGTCGACGCGGGGCAGCGGCTCCCGCTCGAGACGCACGCGCCGCAGGGACGCGGGCGTCAGCCCGGAGTAGCGCAGCACGGCCTCGTACTCGCCGTCGGCCGCGGCGTCCTCCGCGCGGGTGCCGAGGAAGAGGAACGGCCTCACGGTCGCAGGCTAGACGCCCCGGCGGACGCACGCCGGTCGTCCGTGACGACGGGACGCCGCGCCCAGAACGACGCGAGCGCGGAGCCCGAGACGTTGTGCCACACCGAGAACAGCGCGGCGGGCAGGGCCGCCGCCGGCGTGAAGTACGTGGTGGCGAGGCTGGCCGCGAGGCCGGAGTTCTGCATCCCCACCTCGACGCTCACCGCGCGGCGCGCGGCCTCGTCGAGCCGGGCCAGGCTCGCGGCGCCGTAGCCGAGCAGCAGCCCCAGGCCGTTGTGCAGGATGACGGCGAGCGCCACGAGGATCCCCGTGCTGAGCACGGCGTCGGCGTTCGCGGCGACGATCCCGGCCACCACGATCACGATCCCGAGGACGGAGACCAGCGGCAGGTAGGGCAGCAGGTACCGCTCCACGATCCCGCCGGCGAACGTCCGCACCAGCAGGCCCGCCAGCACGGGGAACAGCACGATCTGCACGATGGACGTGACGAGCGCGCCGTAGGTGACGTCGAGCTGCGACCCGGCGAGCCACAGCACGAGGGCGGGGGTGAGCACGGGCGCCAGCAGCGTGGACACCGAGGTCAGCGTGACCGACAGGGCCGTGTCGCCCTTCGCCAGGTAGACGATGACGTTGGACGCCGTGCCGCCGGGGGCGGCGCCGACGAGGATCATGCCGATCATCGCCTCGCCCTCGAGACCGCACAGGTGCCCGATCCCCCACGCCAGCGTCGGCATGATCGTGAACTGCGCGACCACGCCGAGCAGCACCGCCCAGGGCCGCCGCACGACGAGCCCGAAGTCGGAGCCGCGCAGGGTGAGCCCCATCCCGAACATGATGATCCCGAGGAACAGCGGGGTCTGTGCCGCGATCGGCGACAGGGCGTCCGGTGCGAGCAGCCCCGCCACCCCGCCCAGCACCACGAGCACCGCGAACCACTTCCCGGCGAGCTCCGCCACTCTGCGCATGGGCCGGGACTCTACCGTCCGTCCGGGCAACCGTGCGTGCGGCGGAGAGCCTCCCGGCGGGAGGCCCTCCGCCGCGAGGTCAGGACCAGCGGAAGAGGCGGGCGGCGAGCGGCAGCAGCACGGCCGTCCAGACGACCATGACGACGATCTGCAGCAGCGGGAAGCCCTCCCCGAACCAGCCGGTGTCCATGGCCTGCGCCGTCGCGCCCATCGGCGTGAACTGGCCGATCTGGCGGACGACGTCCGGCATGATCGGGCCCGGCGTCCACAGCCCCGCGAGGAACAGCATGGGGAAGTAGATGAGCGAGCCGACGGCGTTGGCCGTCGACGGCTTGCTCAGCAGGGCCGACAGCAGCATGCCCACGGAGAACATCGCGAGCATGCCGAGCACGAACGCGAGGAGCACGACGCCGAGCTGCGCGGGCTGCACCAGCCCGAAGGCGACCTGTGCCACGACGAGGGCGAGGGCGACGCCCACCAGCGTCGTGACGACGTTGATCGTCAGGTGCGCCACGATGAGCGCCTGCGGCCGGAGCGGCGTCGTGGACAGGCGGCGCAGCACCCCCTTGTCGCGGAACGTGGCGAACGTGACCGGCAGCGACAGGACGGCGAGCGTCCCGATCGCCATGGCGAGCACCGTGGGCAGGTACGTCGCGATCGGCGTCACGCCGTACCAGATCGAGTCCGGAGGGGCGTCGGTGATCGGCTCCCGCATCCCGGGGATTCCGAACCCGACCCCCAGGAGGATCACGGACGGGAAGAGGATCCCGAAGAACACGGAGGCGAAGTCGCGCAGCCAGACTCGGGCCTCGGTGCGCTGGAGGCGTCCGTACCCGCGCCAGCCGCGACCGGCGGACGGGCGAGCGGCAGCGGTGATCGCGGTCATGACCGGTCTCCTTCTCGGGTCGTGGCGGTGACGAGCTGGGCGTCGTCCCGGACGTCGGTCTGGGCGTCCGGCTGGTAGGTGCGGCCCGTGACGGCGAGGAAGACGTCCTCGAGCGACCGGGTGAGAGTGCGGACGTCGTCGGGCACGAGGTCGGCGCCGGCGAGGGCGGGCACGACGGCGAACAGCACGCGGCGCGTGCCGGTGACGGCCACCTCCGTGTCGCCCTGCGCCTCGGCCGTGGCGACCTCGGGGTCCCGGTCGGCGAGGCCGGCGAGCAGCTCGCGCCCGCGTGCGACGTCGTCCGGGGCGAACCGCACGACCACCGTGCGACGGGCGTCGAGCCCATCGATCAGGCCCTGCGGCGTGCCCTCCGCCACCACGCGCCCGGCGTCGATGATGACGAGGCGGTCGCAGAGCCGCTCGGCCTCCTCCATGAAGTGCGTGACGAGGAGGATCGTGACGCCGGTGGCCCGCACCCGCTCGACGAGGTCCCAGGTGGCGCGCCGCGCCTGCGGGTCGAGCCCGGTGGTGAGCTCGTCGAGGATGGCGATCTCCGGGTTCCCGACGAGGGCGAGCGCGATGGACAGCCGCTGCTTCTGCCCGCCGGAGAGCTTCGCGAACTGCTTGTCCGCGTGCTCGGTGAGGTCGAGCAGCTCGAGGAGGTCCGCCGGGGCGACCGGGTCGGTGTAGAACCCGGCGAACAGGTCCAGGGCCTCGCCCACGGTGATCTTGTCGTGCAGCGTGGCCTCCTGGAGCTGGACGCCCAGGATGTCCTTGACCGCCGCCGGGTCGCGCTGCGTGTCGATGCCGCGCACGCGCACGGTGCCGCCGTCGGCCTGCCGCAGGCCGGCGAGCGTCTCCACGGTGGTCGTCTTGCCGGCCCCGTTGGGGCCGAGAATGCCGAAGATCTCGCCGGGCTGGACGGCGAACGACACGTCGTCCACGGCCACCTTCGGTCCGTACGTCTTGCGGAGGTTTCTGACCTCCACGATGGGGTCGGCCATCTCGGTGCTCCTCTCGGTCGTGCGGTTCAGGGGTCCTCGGTGTTCTCGGACAGCGAGGTTCGGGTGGTTCACGGCCGGACCCGCACGCGGGCCATCAGCCGGAGAGCTCCGACGCCGGCGACCGCGACGGCGAGGACGCCGCCGACCGCGACGACGAGCGCCGCGACGACGGGGTCGTCGTACCCGCCGCGCAGCGGGATGCCGAGCAGACCGGTGCGCGTCGACAGGTCGACGATCGCGAGCGGGACCAGCAGCGGGACGGCGTGCAGGGGGCCCAGGAGGTACAGGCGCACCGGCAGCGCCCGGTAGTAGCCGATCGCCGCGGCGCCCACGAGCGCATAGGTCGGGACGACGAGGGTCTCGCCGACGATCGTGACGACGATCCCGGCGACCGTGTCGAGCGGCAGCGGCGTGGCACCTCCCGGCCACGGCTCGTCGATGGCACGGAAGACCCGCTCCTCGGCGAGGGTGAGCAGGACCGTCAGCACGCCGAACACGGGGCCGACGATCGCTGCTCCCTGCAGGACACCGATGACGAGCGACCGGCGGGTCCCGCCCGCCGCGAGGTGCCCGCGGAGCCAGGCTCCGCAGTAGATGGCCGCGACCGCGAGGGCGACCCATCGCGCCGGAGCGCCCGCCAGCTCGTAGGTCAGGCCGACGAGCTCCCCGCCCCACTGGTCCACGGCGGCCGGGACCACGGCGACGACGAAGGCCCAGATGCCCCAGAACCAGGCGCCCGCGGCCAGCAGCCTCCGGACGAACCGGCGGCGGACCGCCGCCGACGCGACCCGCTGGAGCGTGCCGGCATCGGGTGTCGAGAGGGCCGTCGTGGTCGTCATCTCGCTCACCTCGTCGGCCGCAGTCGGAGGGAACGCACCTGCCACCACATCCAGCCGACGGCCAGGGCGAGGACGACGACCGCCTGCAGGAGACCGAGCGCCGCGGGCGCCTGGCCCCCGCCGAGCCCGAGGCCGCCGAGGGCGTCCGCGAACGCCCCGTTGCGGGTGGCGTGGTCCACGAGGAACAGCAGGGCCAGGCCCGGCAGCAGGAGCGCCGTACCGCGCCACACGCCGCAGGTCCGGTATGCGGCCTGGGCGGCCATCCCGACCAGCATGTACACGACGACGGTGATCGCCTCGCCCACGCCGGTGACCACGAGCCACGCGCTGCCGGCGTCGAGCCCGCTGCCGAGCTGCTCCCACTCCCAGCCGAGCGCCCCGAAGAGGCTGCGCTCCACGAGCAGCATCAGCGCGTACGCGACGCCGTAGGCGACGCCGGCGACCAGCGCAGCCAGCAGGCCGCCCACGGCCAGCGACCGGCGCGTGCCGCCGGCGGCCAGGTGCGGGACGACGAGCGAGGCGAGCGCGATCATGCCGAGAGAGAGCGCGAACCACGGGGCCGCATACTCGGCGCCGGTCATCACTCCCCCGCCCATCACGCCGCCCGCCTGGTGCACGACCAGCGGCACGCCTACGGTCGTGACGAGGAAGATCGCCCAGAACACGCCCCCGATGACGAGCGACGCCTGGCCGACGGACCGCGCGACCCGACGCACCGAGCGGGCGTGCACCCGGGCCACGAACGCGTCGCGGTCGGCGCGGGTGACGACGGCGCTCATCGCGGTTCCCCCGCCCGCTCGCCGTCCTGCGGCTGCGTGAGCCGCACGAACAGGTCCTGCAGCGGCAGGGAGCCGAGCTCGACGCCGGCCGCGCGCGCCGCGGCTGCGGCGCCGTCGTCCGGGGCTCCCTCGACGGTGACCTGCACCGTCGCGCCGAGGCGCTGGCGGTGCAGCTCGCGCCGGCCGCGGGCGAGCTCCTCGACCGCGGCGACCGGGCCCGTGAGGCTGAACCCGCGGGACTGCATCTCCTCCGCGGTCTCCGCGAGCAGCACGGCACCGCGGTGCAGCACGACGACGTCCTCGAAGAGCCGCTCGACCTCCTCGACCAGGTGGCTGGACAGCAGGATCGTGCGCGGGTGCTCGGCGTAGTCGGCGAGGATCTCGTCGTAGAACGCGTACCGGGTGGGCGCGTCCATGCCGAGGTAGACCTCGTCGAGGATCGTCAGCGGGGCACGCGCCGCGAGCCCGATGACGGCCCCGACGGCGGACCGCTTGCCGCGCGAGAGCGCCGTCGGCTTCTTGCGCGGGTTCACCTCGAACAGGTCGAGCAGGCGCGCGGCCAGGTCGGCGTCCCAGTACGGGCGCAGGTCGGCGTAGTACTTGAGGGTCTCGGAGACCCGCTCGTCGTCCATGAGGTCGCCGCTCTCGCGGACGAACTGCACGTTCGCGGTCACCCACGGGTTCTCCCACGGGTCCTCGAGCAGCTCGCCCGTGCCGACGCGGACCGTGCCCTCGGTGGGCCGGTTGAACGCGGCGAGCAGCGAGAGCAGCGTGGACTTGCCGGCGCCGTTGCGCCCGAGGATCCCGGTGATCACGCCGGGACGCAGGTCCAGGGTGACGCCGTCCAGGGCGGTGCCGCCCTCGTCCTTGACGGCCGCGCCGTCCATGGTCAGGCGGCGCTGCGCTCCGAACCGGACGACGACGTCGTCGAGACGGGCGCCGAAGGGTGCGGGGGTCATGACTCCTCCGTGGTGGTCGTGGGGCCGCCGGGCTTCCGGTGGCCGGTGCCGAGGACGTACGCGACGAGGTCGTCGGTCGGGATGCCGAGCAGGTCGGCCTGGGCGAGCGCCGGGCCGAGCACGTCGTCGAAGTACGCCTTGCGGTGCTGGTCCAGCAGCCGCTCGCGCGCCCCGGGGGCGACGAACATCCCCAGCCCGCGGCGCTTGTACAGGACGCCCTCGTCCACCAGGCCGGTGAAGGCCTTGGCGGCGGTGGCGGGGTTGATGCGGAACGTCGTGGCGAACTGAGTGGTCGACATGACCTGCTCCTCCTCCGCGAGCTCACCGGCGAGCACCTGCGCGCGGATCATCTGGGCGATCTGCACGTAGATGGGTTCGGGTCCGTCGAACACGCGGGCCTCCTCACGGCAGGTTCAGTGGTTCTGGGGTTCATTACTCGACTAATGAACCATAGACCCATGCCGGCGCGCAACCCTTTCCGGCAGGTCCGTCCCGCTCAGTGCGGCGAGCGCCGTCCGACCGCGGGCGCGACCACCGCGATCGCGGACGCCGCGAGCACGTGCCAGGCGGCGTGCGAGAGCGTCCCGACGACCGTGCCGACGCCGAGCACGGCCAGCGCCAGGAGCAGGCGGGGCCGTAGGCGCGGCCGGGCCCGGGCGCGCAGCAGCACGGCCACGACGGCGACGGCCGCCGCCGCTCCCTGCGCGACGACGGACGCCCCGGGCCAGAGGGCCGCCAGCACGACGTCGGCCAGCATCGGGACGAGCCACCACCGGACCCGCAGCCGCCGCCCGGCGAGGTCGGCGACGGCATCCGCCGCGACGAGCGCGTACGCGCCCAGCAACGGCGGGTCGTGCACCACGGGATTCCACGAGGGCGCGGGGCCGTGCTGCACCACCGACCCGACGCCGACCAGCATCGCGAGGACGCCGAGCGCCACACGCGACGACGCCCCCGCAGCGCTCCGGTGCGCCGTCGTCACGATCCAGGCGCCCGCGACGACGAACGCGAGGCTCGACCAGGTGTCCGCGGACCACGACATCCGTCCAGTCAATGAGCCTGCCCGCGTCCTCGCCGCCCGAGCGACCGCCCGCCGGGGCGCGAACCACCTCGGCACGCCCTGGACTACCTCGGCAGGTCCGGAACTACCTCGGCACGGCCCGGGCTACCTCGGCACGGCGCGGGCTACCTCGCCGGGTCGGCCGGGCGAACGGGTGCGCCGAGCGACCGGCGGCGCTCGGACCGGCGGCGGGCGGCGTCGTGCGCCTCGCGCAGCAGCTCCACGACCCTGCGGCCCGTGCGCTCTCCCGGGTTCACGACGCACAGCCACCCCAGGTCGCCGTACAGCGGGTGCGGGAGGAAGACGTCGGGGACGACGGCGCGCTCGGGCCCGTGGTCCCCGACGAGCGCCCGCAGCCGGTCGCGGCCCACGTGCACGTTCACGCGCCACCGGTCGGGTCGGTCGAGGTCGCACGAGACGTCGTCGGGGTAGTTCTTGGTGACGACCGTGCCGTACGGCTGCACGGCGGTCGGCACCTGGCCGTCGGGGGCGTAGTAGAAGAACGCGTCGCCCCAGGCGAGCTCGGGCGTCCCGTCGCCGGCGCGGGGCTGAAGGACGAGCACGCCCTCGAGCCGCCGCACGGCCGCGATGATCTGGTCCATACTCGTAGGCGTCGTCATGGTTCAAGCGTGACCTTGAAGTGCTTCTGTGGGGTGGGAATGGATCGTCCGCAGCGGACCGTCGACGTCGCGCGCGCCACCGGCTACTCGGTGCAGCAGGTGCGCGACCTCGAACGGCTCGGTGTCCTGCCTCCCGCCGACCGCGAGCCGAACGGGTACCGTGCCTATGGAGCGCGTCATGTCCGGGCCGCGCGCGCCTACCGGGGGCTCGCCACGGCCGTCGGGCCCGTCGTCGCGCGGCGCACGATGATCGAGGTCCGGGGCGCGCCCCTCGTCGACGCGGCCGCCGCGGTCGACGAGCTGCACGCGCAGCTCGCCACGGAGCGCGCCCGAACCCTCCAGGCCCTCGACGCGCTGGCGACGATCCGGGCCGAGCCCGCGGACCCGTCGAGCGGCGCCGTCCTCACGATCACCGAGCTGGCCGACGCGCTCGGGGTGCGCACCTCCGCGCTGCGGCACTGGGAGGCCGAGCACCTGCTGACGCCCGAGCGGGTGGGCTCCCTCGGGGCGCGCGTCTACGACGCGGCCGCGATCGCCACCGCCCGGGTGGTCGCCGCCCTGCGGTCCGCGGGGTACGGCATCCCCGCGCTGCGCGCCGTCGTGGGAGCGCTGGACGGCCTCGACGGCACGGTCGACGCCGAGGCCGCGCTGCGGGAGCGGCTGGAGCGGATCGCCGGACGGTCCGTGGCCCTGCTGCGGGCGGGGGCGGACCTCGCCGTCGTCGTCGAGCAGCCTTCGCCCGGCGACGGCGGACGCGACCGGTGATGCTGGGAACCGTGACGGAACCTGCCACCGGCCCCCGCCGCGACGCGGTCGTGGCCGGCATCCACGTCGTCGTCGACGGGCCGCCCGACGCGCCGCCGCTGCTGCTGGTGCACGGGTCGGGCGCGACGGCCGCCAGCTGGTCGCCCACGATCCCGGCCCTCGCCGCGACCTGCTGCGTCCTCGCGATCGACCTGCCCGGCTGCGGTCGCTCGGCGCCGGCACCCCCGTACGACGTCCCCGCGCAGGCCGACCGGGTCGCGGCGCTCCTCGACGAGCTCGGCGCGACCGCCGCGACCGTGGTGGGGCACTCCAGCGGCGGGTACGTGGCGACGGCGCTCGCCGAGCGACGCGCGGACCTGGTCGGCGCGCTGGTCCTGCTGAGCACCGGGCCCGCCCCGGACGCGATGCTCCCGGAGGCGGCGGTCGTGCGCGTCCTCATGGGACGACCGTTCGGCCCGCTGCTCTGGCCGCTGCGCACCACGGGGATGCTGCGCCGCGGGATCCGCTCGGTGACGGCACGCCCCGTGGTGGTGCCCGACGGCTTCCTCGCCGACGTGCGCCGCACCCGCTACCGGGACTTCCGGCAGGTCATGGACGGCTACGCCGCCTATCTCGCCGAGCGGTCGGTGCCGGACCGGCTCACCGCCGCGGGGACGTCGCCGCTGGTGATCTTCGGCGACGCCGACCCGCGCTGGGACCCGGCGTCCGCGCACCGCTACGAGGCCGTCCCCGGCGCCCGGCTCGAGTACCTGTCCGGGGTCGGGCACGTGGCCATGCTCGAGGACCCCGAAGGCGTGACGCGCCTGATCCTCGACGCGCACTGACGGCCGGGACGGCTCGGGGCC
>NZ_JBHTVC010000070.1:0-26496 GCF_042793275.1 Isoptericola sp. NPDC056578 | reverse complement strand
GTTCTCGCGAGGTAGTGCACTACCTCGCGGAGTCACGAACTACCTCGGCAGTTCTCGTGCTACTTCGGCGGGGCCGTCAGGCGCGGAGCCAGACCGTGGTGTCGGCGGGGACGCGGGTCCGCGGGTCCGCGGAACGGTCGGTCATGACCGGCCCGGAGGCGAGCAGCACCTTCGCGCCGCGGGGCAGCAGCACCGGCTCGGTGCCCAGGTTCGCCACCACGACGACGTCCTGGTTGCGCAGCGCGACGACGTGCGGCGAGTCGGACCAGGCGTCCAGCCACGCGAGGGCGCCCTGGCCCAGGCCCTCGGCCTTGCGCAGCGCGAGGGCGCCGCGGTAGGTCTCGAAGGTCGAGCCCGGGACGCCGTACTGCGCGTCGGCGGCGTAGCGCGCGAACGACGCGGGCTGCGGCAGCCACGGCTCGCCGGCCGGCCCGAAGCCGAACCCGGGGGCGTCGGCCGCCCAGGGCAGCGGCACGCGGCAGCCGTCGCGGCCGGCCTCGGCGCCGCCGGTGCGGAAGTGACCCGGGTCCTGGCGGACCTCGTTCGGCAGGGAGGTGTGCTCGGGCAGCCCGAGCTCCTCGCCCTGGAAGAGGTAGGCCGACCCGGGAAGGCCGAGCATGAGCAGGCTGGCGGCGCGGGCGCGGCGCAGGCCGAGCTCCTCGTCGGGCTGGGGGTCGGTCGCGAAGACGCCGTTGACCTTGAGCGACGGGTCGGCGGAACCGAGGCGCGACGGGTGGCGCACGACGTCGTGGTTGGACAGCACCCAGGTGGTGGGCGCGCCGACCTCGTCGTTCGCGCGGTACGACGCCTCGACGACGGTGCGCAGCGCGGCGGCGTCCCAGCCGGTGGTGAGGAACGAGAAGTTGAACGCCTGGTGCATCTCGTCCGGGCGCACGTAGCGGGCGAGGCGGCTCAGCGGCTCCACCCACGCCTCGGCGACGAGGCAGCGGTCGCCGTCGTACTCGGCGAGCACCCGGTGCCAGGCGCGGTAGATCTCGTGCACGCCGTCCTGGTCGAACATGGGGCCCTGGTTGCCGGCGCCCGTGGAGCCGTCCTCGGGCGCGCCGGGGTCGGTGACGGCGGCGTCGTCGGCATCGTCCGCGCTGCCGGCGACCATCTCGACGTGCCCGTCCCAGTCGGGCAGGCCGTCGGCCTTGATCATGCCGTGCGCGACGTCGACGCGGAACCCGTCGACACCCCGGTCGAGCCAGAACCGCAGCACGTCCTCGAACTCGGAGCGCACCTGCGGGTTGGTCCAGTCGAGGTCGGGCTGCGTCGAGTCGAACAGGTGCAGGTACCACTGTCCGGCGGTGCCGTCCGCCTCGGTGACGCGCGTCCAGGCGGGGCCGCCGAAGATCGACTGCCAGTTGTTGGGCTCCTGCGAGCCGTCGGCGCCGCGGCCGTCGCGGAACATGTACCGCGCCCGCTCGGGGGAACCGGGGGCGGCGGCGAGCGCCTGCTGGAACCAGGCGTGCTGGTCGGAGGTGTGGTTCGGCACGAGGTCGACGATGACGCGGATCCCGCGGGCGTGGGCGCCGGCGAGCAGGTCGTCGAAGTCGGCGAGGGTGCCGAACAGCGGGTCGACGTCGCGGTAGTCGGCGACGTCGTAGCCCGCGTCGTTCTGCGGGGAGCGGTAGAACGGGGACAGCCAGACGGCGTCGACGCCGAGCGTCTCGAGGTGGTCCAGCCGGGCGGTCACACCGGGGATGTCGCCGATGCCGTCGCCGTTCGCGTCGGCGAACGAGCGCGGGTAGACCTGGTAGATCACGGCGTCGCGCCACCACTGCCGCGCGACGCCGCTCCCGGCGTGCACGACGGCGCCGGTGCGGAGCAGGTCGTCGGCCGCGCCGTCGACCGTGGCCGCGGCGGGGATGGGCTGGGTGGAGGTCATCGCTGGCTTCCTCACCTGATCGGGGTCCGGGGGTCGGCACGGTCGGTCGATCCGTGTCAGACCGTCGAGTGTAAGCGTTGCTGCAAGGGTTGCAGCACCACCCCCCGAAATGACCCCTGTCAGCCCCTCGGCGCGGCCCCCGTCGAGCCGCGCACGACCAGCTCCGGCGCGAACAGCAGCTCCGTGCGCGTCGCCTGCTCGCCCTGGATCTCCGTGAGGAGGGCGCTCACGGTGGCCCGGGCCATGGCCTCGACCGGCTGCCGCACGGTCGTCAGGGGAGGTTCGGTGAACGCGATGAGCGGCGCGTCGTCGTACCCGACGACCGACACGTCGTCGGGCACGGACAGCCCCTTCGAGCGGGCGGCGCGGACCGCGCCGAGGGCCATGAGGTCCGACGCGCAGACGATCGCGGTGTGGCCCGCGTCGACGAGCTCGGCGGCCGCGGCCCGCCCGCCCTCGAGCGTGTACAGGCTGGAGCGCACGTGCTCCCGGGCCGTCGCCTCGTCGTCGGCCAGACCGTGTCGCACGAGCGCGGCGAGGAAGGCGGCGAGCTTGCGGCGCGACGGGACGTAGCGCTCGGGGCCGATCGCGAGGCCGATGCGGCGGTGCCCGAGGGTGACCAGGTGCTGCACCGCGACGTCCACGCTGGCGGCGTCGTCGGGAGACACGAACGGGGCGTCGATCCCCGGGGCGTAGCCGTTGACCAGCACGATCGGTACGCCCTGGCTGCGCAGCATCGAGTACCGGGTGTGGTCCGCGCGGGTGTCCGCGTGCAGTCCGGAGACGAAGACGATGCCGTCGACGGAGTGGTCCACCAGCGTGCTGACGTACTCGTCCTCGGTGGTGCCGCCCGGCGCCTGCGTGCACAGCAGCGGGGTGTAGCCGCGCTGGGCGAGGATCGACTCGATCGCCTGCGCGAACGCGGGGAAGACCGGGTTGGTCAGCTCGGGGACGATGAGGCCGACGAGTCCCGCGGAGCGGCCGCGCAGCACGGACGGGCGCTCGTACCCGAGGACGTCGAGCGCCGCGAGCACGGCCTGCCGGGTGGAGCTGGCCACGCCGGGCTTGCCGTTGAGCACGCGGGAGACGGTGGCCGTCGACACGCCTGCCTGCTCCGCCAGGTCGCTCAGTCGGGTTCGCACCCGAGGAATCGTAGGGGACACGGGACCTCCTCGTCCTGGGGTGGGACGCCGGCGGGTCGGCCGCCGGTCGCCTGCGCGATGCCTCCTCGTTGCCGCGCGTTGCTGAAAAGTTATCGCAAGATCTTGCATACCGCTGCAACGGTCCGTACGTTGTGGGCATCAAGGGCCCCGCGACGAGAGCGCCGCGTGGGCCGTCCACCGATGACAGCTGGGAGTAACCACGATGCGAAGGAGCATCCTTCTCGCCTCGGCCCTGGCCACCACCCTGGCCCTGACGGCGTGCGGCAGCGGCGAGCCGAGCGGCGACTCGAGCGCCGACGCGGACGCGAGCGCCAAGCCCTCGGCCTCGGGCTCGCTGACGGTCTGGGTCGACGAGACCCGCGAGGCCGCGGTGACGACGGCCGCCGAGGCGTACGAGGCGGAGTCCGGCGTCGACGTCGAGATCGTCCAGAAGAACTTCGAGGACATCCGCGCCGACTTCCTCGCCCAGGTCCCCACGGGCGAGGGCCCCGACATCACCGTCGGCGCCCACGACTGGCTCGGCGAGTTCACCGCCAACGGTGTGGTGGCGCCGATCGAGCTCGGCGACAAGGCGGGCGACTTCATCCCGGTCTCGGTGCAGGCGTTCACCCAGGACGGCCAGGTCTACGGCCTGCCGTACGCCATCGAGAACATCGCGCTCATCCGCAACACGGAGCTCGCGCCCGAGGCCCCGACGACCTACGACGACATGGTCGCCGCGGGGAAGAAGGCCGACACCAAGTTCCCGTTCCTCATCCAGTCGGACGGCGACAAGGGCGACCCGTACACGTACTACCCGTTCCAGACGTCGTTCGGCGCGCCGGTCTTCGAGCAGAACGACGACGGCTCGTACCGTCCGGAGCTCGCCCTCGGCGGCGAGAACGGCGAGGCGTTCGCCACGTGGCTCGGTGAGCAGGGCGAGGAGGGCAACCTCAGCATCGACATCTCCTACGACATCGCGGTCGAGGCGTTCGCCAAGGGCCAGTCGCCGTTCGTGATCGGCGGCCCGTGGATGCTCGAGCAGTTCAAGGACCTCGACCTCGCCGTCGACCCGATCCCGGCGCCGGGCGACCAGCCCGCGCAGCCGTTCGTGGGCGTCCAGGGCTTCTACGTGAGCGCGCAGAGCAAGAACGCCCTGCTCGCGAACGACTTCCTCGTCAACTACATGTCGACGCCCGAGGCGCAGACGGCGCTGTTCGAGGCCGGCGGCCGCCCGCCGGCGCTGGTCGAGGCCGCGGACGCCGCGTCCGAGGACCCGCTGGTCGCGGGCTTCCGCGAGGTCGGCGCCTCCGCCGTGCCGATGCCGTCCATCCCGGAGATGGGTTCGGTCTGGTCCTTCTGGGGCGTCACCGAGGCGAGCATCATCTCGGGCAAGGCCGACGACCCGGTCAAGGCCTGGAACAAGATGGTCTCCGACATCGAGGGTGCGCTCGGCTGATGTCGCGTGCCCGCTACAAGGGCGCCGAGGCCGGCTCCGGGACCTTCTCCGGAGCCGGCTTCGCCGTCAAGCTCGTGCTCATCGCGCTCGTGGACGCGCTCGGCGTCTTCGGCGTGCTCGCCGCGTGGCGTGCCGGGTCGTGGGGGATCCTCGCGGCCATGGTGGCGCTGCTCGTCGCCGCGAACTGGGTGTACTTCACCAAGCGCGCCCTGCCGCTGAAGTACATCCTGCCGGGGCTGGCGTTCCTGCTCGTGTACCAGGTGTACGTCGTCGGCTACACCGGCTACGTGGCCTTCACCAACTATGGCGACGGCCACAACTCCACCCAGGAGCAGGCGGTCGACGCCCTGCTGGCGCAGAACGAGCGCCGCGTCGAGGGGTCGCCGGCCCTGCCGCTGACGGTCGTGGAGAACGGGGACGGCGAGCTCGGTTTCGCCGTCGTCGAGGACGGTGCCGCGGAGGTCGGCAGCGCCGAGGAGCCGCTCGCGGCCGCCCCCGACGCGACGCTCGACGGCGGGACCGTGACCGCGGTGCCGGGCTGGACGGTGCTGGACCGCGCCACCGTGCTGCAGCGGCAGGACGAGGTCACCACGCTGCGGGTGCCCGTGTCCGACGACGCCGCCGACGGCTCGGTGCGCACGCAGGACGCCCGGACGGGCTACGTCTTCCAGCCGGTGCTGGAGTACGACGAGGCCGCCGACACGATGACCGACACGTCGACCGGCGTGGTGTACACGCCGAACGACGAGGGGCAGTTCGAGTCCGCCGACGGCGAGACGCTGCCCGTCGGCTGGCGCGTGACGGTGGGCTTCGAGAACTTCGCGACGGCGTTCGGCGACGAGCGGTACGCGGGACCCTTCGTCAAGATCCTGCTGTGGACGTTCGCGTTCGCGGTGCTGTCCGTGGTGACGACGTTCGCGCTGGGCATGTTCCTGGCGATGGTCTTCAACGACCCGCGGCTGAAGGGGCGCAAGGTCTACCGGACCCTGATGATCCTGCCGTACGCGATGCCGGGGTTCCTCGCGGCCCTGCTGTGGTCCGGCATGCTCAACAAGAGCTTCGGCGTCATCAACCAGGTGCTGCTGGGCGGGGCGGCGATCCCGTGGCTCACCGACCCCTGGCTCGCCAAGCTGTCCGTGCTCGGGGTGAACCTGTGGCTCGGCTTCCCGTACATGTTCCTCATCTGCACGGGTGCGCTGCAGTCGCTGCCGGGCGACGTGTACGAGGCCGCGCGGATCGACGGCGCCGGCAAGTGGCGCACGTGGCGCTCGATCACGATGCCGCTGCTGCTCGTGGCCACCGCGCCGCTGCTCATCTCGAGCTTCGCCTTCAACTTCAACAACTTCACCCTGATCAAGATGCTGACGGGCGGCGGGCCACGGTTCGACGACGCGTCGGTGCCGCTGGGGCACACGGACATCCTCATCTCGATGGTCTACAACGTGTCCGGGCTCGACGGGTCGGCGCCGCGCGACTACGGCCTCGCGAGCGCGCTGTCCATCGTGATCTTCGTGGTGGTCGGGGTCATCTCCGCCATCGCGTTCCGCCAGACCCGCAAGCTCGAGGAGCTGAGCTGATGACGACGTCGACCGACCGCGCGAGCTCGCGCCGACGGCCCGCGGCGACGGGCGCGGGGGAGCAGGTGCTGCGGCACCGGATGAAGCCGGCTCGCTGGGCCCGGGAGCTGGGCTGGCGGCACGTCGTCGGCGTGCTGGCGGTGCTGTACGCCGTCTTCCCGATCGTCTACGTCGTGTCGGCCTCGCTGTCGCCCTCCGGCACCCTCACCGGGTCGAACCAGCTGTTCGCGCAGGTGAGCGGCGTGAACTACGCCGAGCTGGGCGACACGAAGTTCTGGACGTGGATGGGCAACACGCTCGTCATCGGCGTCGCGACGGCCGTGGGCACCGTGCTCATGGGGGCCGCGGCGGCGTACGCCTTCTCGCGGTTCCGGTTCGCCGGCCGCCGCCTGGGCCTGACGTCGCTGCTGATCATCCAGATGTTCCCGCAGATGCTCGCGTTCGTCGCGATCTTCCTGCTGCTCATCTCCCTCGGGGAGGTCGTCCCGGCGCTGGGCCTGAACTCCAAGCTCGCGCTGATCTGCGTCTACCTCGGCGGCGCCCTGGGCGTGAACACGTTCCTCATGTACGGGTTCTTCAACACCGTGCCGCGGGAGCTCGACGAGGCGGCCAAGATCGACGGCGCCTCGCACGCCCAGGTGTACTGGACGATCATCCTGCGCCTGGTGACGCCCATCCTCGCCGTGGTGGCGCTTTTGAGCTTCATCAGCACGTTCGGCGAGTTCATCATCGCCCGCGTGGTGCTCCAGTCGGAGTCGAACTGGACGCTGGCCGTGGGGCTGTACGGCTGGGTGTCGTCGCTGCTCGAGGCCAACTGGGGCCTCTTCGCGGCGGGCGCCGTGCTGTCGGCGATCCCCGTGCTCGCGCTGTTCCTCTTCCTGCAGAAGTACATCGTGGGCGGCCTGACGGCGGGCTCCGTCAAGGGCTGAGGCTTCCACCGGCCGACGGCCGCCACGAGGTTCGCGCGGATCGACCTGCGATCCACCCGCGATCCTTGTGGCGGCCGCCACAGCGCGGTCCTAGCCTGGGCGTCATGACCGACGACTCGCGCTCCTACTCCCCGGACCTCGCGCGTCTCACCGACGCCGCCGACGACTCGTTCTCCGTGCGCCGCGCGTACGGCGAGCCCTACCAGCACGAAGGTCAGCTCGTCATCCCCGTCGCCAAGGTGTGGGGCGGGATCGGCACCGGTTCCGGCGGGGGCGCCGGCAACGGCTCGGGGCACGGTGCGGGCACGGGCTCCGGCAGCGGGTCCGGGCGGGGGACCGGATCGAGCTCCGGCGAGGGCTCGTCGCCGGGCTGGCGCCGCTCGTTCAGCGTCGGCTCGGGCGGTGCCGACGCGGCCGCGCCCACGGACGACGCGGGCGCGACGTCCGCGGGCGAGGACCCCCGCGGCGGTGGTTCCGCGCACGGCGAGGGCTCGGGCGAGGCCCAGGGCGACGCCAAGGGCGAGCTGCAGGGCGAGGCCCACGGCGAGGGGCACGGCGAGGGCGGTGGCGGCGGCGGGGGCTACGGCCTGCGCGTGAAGCCGCTGGGCGTCTTCGTGGTCTCCGCCGAGGGCACCCGCTACCACCCCGTGCTGGACCTCAACAAGGTGATCCTCGGCGGTCAGCTCGTCGGGATCGCAATCGCGCTCGCCGCCGGGTGGGCGATCGGGCGCCGCCGCCGCTGAACCGTCCTCGCGCCGGTCGGCGGCCCGCCCGCCGAACCGACGAGAGGACGACATGACCACCACCACGACCGCGTCGACCACCGGGCCCGCAGCGCGGCCCGCCCGCACGCTGCTCGACGCCCCGCACCACGACGGCTCCGCCCTGTTCGCCCCGACCACGACGCCGGCGCTGGGCGACGAGGTCACCGTGCGCGTGCGCGTGCCGAAGGGCGCGGCCGTGCGCGACGTCCGCGTCCGGACCGTGCGCGACGGCGAGCCCCGCCTGCTGCCCGCCCGCCGCGACGGCGGCGACGCGCACGAGGACTGGTACGCGGCCGACGTCGTCGCGCACCACCCGGTGACGTCCTACCGCTTCTTCCTCGATGTGCCGGGCGGCTACCGCTGGCTCGACGGCCGCGGCGTGCACGACCGCGAGGTGCCCGACGCCGCGAGCTTCCGGCTCAGCACCCACGTACCGGCGCCGGCGTGGCTGCGCGACGGGCTCGCCTACCAGGTGTTCCCCGACCGGTTCGCGCGCTCCGCCGCGGCGGACGGCCGGCCGACGCCGGAGTGGGCCGTCCCCGCCGCGTGGGACGACGAGCCCGCCGGCTCCGGCCCGCTGGCCGGCACGCAGCTCTTCGGCGGCGACCTCGACGGCGTCGTCGGGCATCTCGACCACCTCCAGGCGCTCGGCGTGCGCACGCTGTACCTGACACCCGTCTTCCCGGGCCGGTCGAACCACCGGTACGACGCGGCCACCTTCGACCAGGTCGACCCGCTGCTCGGCGGCGACGCTGCGTACGCGCGGCTCGCCCGCGCCGTGCACGCGCGCGGGATGCGTCTCATGGGCGACGTGACGACCAACCACACCGGCGAGGGGCACGAGTGGTTCGCCCGCGCGCTCGCGGACCCGGCGTCGCCCGAGCGCGACCTGTACCTGTGGGACGACGGCGGGCCGGACGTCGTGCGGCCCGACCGGTCCGGGGGCGGCGGCGACCCGTACGTCGGCTGGCTCGGGCACGGCTCGCTGCCGAAGCTCGACTGGGCGGCCGACGAGACGTGGCGGCGCATGGTCACGGGGGACGACGCCGTGATCGCGCGGTACCTGCGCGAACCCTTCGCCCTCGACGGCTGGCGGGTGGACGTGGCCAACATGACCGGGCGGCGGGGGAGCGCGGACCGCACGCACGCCGTCGCGCGGGCGCTGCGCGCGCGCATCCTCGCGGAGCGGCCCGACGGCGCGCTGGTCGCGGAGCACTTCCACGACGCCGCCGGGGACCTGGCCGGCGACGGCTGGCACGCGAACATGAACTACGCGGGCTTCACCCGCCCCGCCTGGTCGTGGCTGGTCCCCGCCGGATCCGACGTGCCGTTCCTCGACCTGCCCGTGCCGGTGCCCCGCCGCCCGGCCGCCGCGATGGTGGAGACGATGCGCGAGGTCGCGGCCCTGGTGCCCTGGGGCGTGACGGCCACGCAGTGGAACATGCTGGGCTCGCACGACACCCCGCGGCTGCGGTCGATCGTCGGCTCACGGGAGCTGGTCGAGGTGGCGGCGACGCTGCTGTTCACCTACCCGGGGGCGCCCGTCGTGTTCGCGGGCGACGAGGTCGGCGCCACCGGTACCAACGGTGAGCACGCCCGCACGACGATGGCGTGGGACCAGGCCGCGCACGGCGGCCCGCGGTGGGACACGGCCACGCTGGACGTCTACCAGCGCTTGTCCGCGCTGCGCTCGGCGTCGGCGGCCCTGCGCGACGGCGGCCTGCGCTGGGCGGTGGTGCACGACGACGCCGTGGCCTACCTGCGTGAGACGCCGGACGAGCGCGTGCTCGTGGTGCTGGCCCGCGCGCCCTGGCCCGGCGTGGGTCTGCCGGGCCACCTGCTCGCGCCGGGCGCGGAGCCGGAGGTGCTGTACGGCGGCGTCGCCGTCCGCGCGACCGCGGACGGCCTCGACGTCGCCGGCGACGGGCCGGGCGTCGCCGTCGTCCGGCTCGCCTGACGCTGGTCTGGCAGCATCGCCCTCGTGCCCCGTGACCTGGACCGCATCGCCGTCGTCTCCGACGTCCACGGCAACCTCGGCGCGCTCGAGGCGGTGCTCGCCGACGTCGCCGCGCGGGGGATCACGCGCGTGATCAACCTCGGCGACGACGCGGGCAAGGGGCCGCGCGGGAGCGCCGTCGTCGACCGCCTGCGCGAGGTGTGCGAGGCGGACGTCCGCGGCAACTGGGACGACTTCCTGCCGCGGCTCGACGGCGACGCGCCGCCGGAGATGGTGTGGTGGCGCGACGAGCTGCGCCCCGACCAGCTGGCGTGGCTCGGCGCCAAGCCGCTGAGCCACGACCTGCTGCTGTCGGGCCGGCGGGTGCGGCTGTTCCACGCGTCGGCCACGAGCGTGCACACGCGCGTGCACTTCCACCACACGCCGGAGGAGTTCGCGGGGATGTTCGCCGCGACGGACCTCACCGGGCCAGGGCCCGAGCCCACGGTCGTGGGGTACGGCGACGTGCACGACGCCTACCTCGAGACCTACCGCGGCCGTGCGCTGTTCAACACCGGCAGCGTGGGCAACCCCCTGGACGACCCGACCCCGGTGTACGCGATCCTCGAGGGCGTGGCGGGCTCCCCGGAGCCGGGGCCGTTCGGCCTCCAGCACGTGCGCGTGCCCTACGACGTCGAGGCCGAGCTCGCCGTGGCGCGCGAGCTCGGCATGCCCCGGTACGCGGAGTGGGAGCAGGAGCTGCGGACGGCGGTCTACCGCGGCCGGGCGGTCACGTCGTCCTGAGGTCGGGCGCGTCGGCGGCGATCGCTAGGCTGCCAGCGTGCAGACGTTCGAGCAGGGCGCGTTCGACGCCGAGGTGATGGGCCCCGCGGCGCACCCCGGTGTGCCGGAGGAGTGGCTCGGGTCGTACACCGACGCGGACACCGAGCGCTGGTACCCGGAGCCGCCCAAGTCGAAGCACCGCACGGCGTTCGAGCGCGACCGCGCCCGCGTGGTGCACTCCTCGGGCCTGCGCCGCCTCGGCGCGAAGACGCAGGTGCTGGGGCCCGGCAGCGACGACTTCGTGCGCACGCGGCTGACGCACTCCCTCGAGGTGGCCCAGGTGGGCCGGGAGATGGGGCGCGCGCTCGGCTGCGACCCGGACCTCGTGGACACGGCGTGCCTCACGCACGACCTCGGCCACCCGCCGTTCGGGCACAACGGGGAGCGCGCCCTCGCGGAGGTGGCGGAGGGCATCGGCGGCTTCGAGGGCAACGCCCAGACGCTGCGGCTGCTCACGCGGCTGGAGCCCAAGATCTTCGCCGGCGACGGCTCGCCCCGCGGCCTCAACCTCACCCGCGCGAGCCTCGACGCCAGCGTGAAGTACCCCTGGGCGTTCGGCGCCGGCCCGGCGCGCCCCGACGGCGCGCCCACGCCGAAGTTCGGCGTCTACCCCGACGACCGGCCGGTCTTCGAGTGGCTGCGCCGCGGCGCGCCGCGCGGGCGGGCGCGGTGCATGGAGGCGCAGGTCATGGACCTCGCCGACGACATCAGCTACTCCGTGCACGACGTCGAGGACGCGGTCGTGGGCGGCCGGCTCGACCTGCGGGTGCTGGACGACGCGGGCGAGCGGGCGCGCGTCGCCGCGCACGTGCGCGCCTGGTACGGGAGCTGGCACGAGCCGGACGCCATCGACGCGGCGCTGTGCCGGCTGCGCGACACCGGGTACCTGGTGACCGACTTCGACGGCTCGCGGCGGGCGCTCGCCCGCCTCAAGGACGCGACCAGCCAGCTCATCGGCCGGTTCAGCGGGGCGGCGCAGGACGCGACGCGCGAGGTGTTCGGCGACGGCCCTCTCACCCGCTACGTGGCCCGGCTCGTGGTGCCGCAGGAGACGGCCGACGAGATCCTCGCCCTCAAGGGCGTCGCGGTCGCGTACGTGATGGCGCCGCGCGAGTCCGAGCCGGTGTACGGCGCCCAGCGCGAGATCATCGCGGAGCTCGTCGACTTCCTGACGGAGCGCGCCCCGGACGCCCTGGAGGCGCCGTTCGCCGCCGACTGGCGGAGCGCGGCCGACGACGCCGCGCGGCTGCGCGTCGTCGTCGACCAGGTGGCGTCGCTCACCGACGTCTCGGCCCTGCAGTGGCACGACCGGCTGGTCTGCCGGGCCTGACGCGCTGCCCGACGAGCCTCAGCCCTGCTGCTGGGCCATCCAGGCGTCGCTGGCACGCTGCACGTCGGCGGCGGTGACGTCGTCGGCCACCTGGGCGAAGAACCACCGGTGCCCGGCCGGGCAGCGCACGGCGGCCTGCCGGAACCCCGGGAACCAGTCGCCGGGCTCCTGCGTGCTCGTCGCGCCCGCGGCGACCGCGCGGGCGTGCGCCGCGTCGGCGTCGTCCACGTTCAGCGTGAACGAGCCGGTGGTCCCGCCGTCGGCCTCGGGCGCCACCGCGCCGTCGGCGGGGAACGCGGCGGCCACGGTGAAAGTCGACGACCCGGCGGCGGTGGAGATCCGCAGGTCGGAATGGATGATCGCGTCCCCGGCGGTGATGGTGTCGATCACCTCGGCGCCGAAGCCGGCGACGTAGAAGTCGATCGCGGCGCGCGGGTCGGCGACCGTGAGGTTCGGGTGCAGCGGTGACAGGTCCATGGTTCTCCCTCCAGCGTGCGTCCGGGCGGTCCCGGCGTGCGTTCCCCATGCTGGTGTCGGTGGGTGGGGGCAGTCTTGGAGGAATGCGACAGGTGTTCGAACCGGATGCGCTCGGGGCCGGTCCGCGGGGACCGACGGCGTCCACCCGAGGGCTGGTCGATCCCGCCGCGGCGCGCGGCGGGTTCGCGCTCGTGCGCCTGGACCCGGCGCCCGACCTGGCCGACCTCGTGGAGCGCCACTGGGTGGTCCGCTGGGACCTGCCGCCCGGGGCGGAGTTCACCCAGGTGGTGATCCCGCACCCGAGCGCCAACGTGGTGGCCGAGGCCGAAGGGTTCGCCGTGCACGGGATCCCGGGCGGCCTGTTCTCGCGGACCCTGCGGGGGTCGGGCGCCGTGCTGGGCACCAAGCTGCGCCCCGGTGCGCTGCGGGTGCTGGTCGGCGGCGCCGGCGCGCTGCGGCCCGGGCTCGTGGTGCCGGCCGGGGTCGCGCTCCCCGGCCCGCGGGGTCCGTCCGCCGCCGACGTCGAGGACGCCGGCCGCCGGGCGGTGGCCGCCGCCCGCGCGGGGGACGACACGGCAGCGGTCGCGGCCGTCACCCCGGTGCTGCGGGCCGTGGCGGCCGAGAGGCGCACGCCCCGCGCCGCCGTCGCCCTCGACCGGGTCGCCCGCGTGCTCGGCGCGGTGGTCGCGGGGGAGCTGGGCCCGGACGCCGGCGTCGCGGACCTCGCCGACCTGGTGGGCACGACGCCGCGCTCGCTGCAGCGGCTGTTCGCCGACTGGGTCGGGGTCAGCCCCAAGTGGGTGCTGCAGCGCCACCGGGTGCACCTGGCCGCCGACCTGCTGGCGGCGGACCCTGGGCGCCCCCTCGCCGACCTCGCCGCCGCGGTCGGCTACTACGACCAGGCGCACCTGAGCGCGGACTTCGCGCGCGCCCTCGGGACGCCGCCGGCCACCTACGGTCGCCGGTGCGCCGCGTCGCGGGCGGCTCTCGACCGCGCCCTGTCGCCCGCCGCCGACGGTCCGGCGGGGACGGCCGACCTGGTCGCCGCCGGGCGCGCATAGACTCGGGGCCGTGGCGGGACTGATCAAGCGCGAGGACGTCGAGGCGGTACGGGAACGCGCACGGATCGAGGAGATCGTCTCCGCCCACGTCACCCTCAAGCCCGCCGGTGTCGGCTCCCTCAAGGGGCTGTGCCCCTTCCACGACGAGCGCACGCCGTCGTTCCACGTGCGGCCGGGCGTCGGGCGCTGGCACTGCTTCGGCTGCGGCGAGGGCGGCGACGTCATCTCGTTCGTCCAGAAGATCGACGGGATGGGGTTCACGGACGCGGTCGAGTTCCTCGCCGACCGGGCGGGCGTGCAGCTGCGCTACGAGGACTCCCGCACCGGCGCGGCCGCCGACCGCGGCCCGCGCGAGGAGCCGGGCAGGCGGCAGCGCCTGATCGAGGCGCACAGGGTGGCCGCCGAGTTCTACTCCGAGCAGCTCTTCGGGCCGGGGGCGCAGGCCGGGCGGGCGTTCCTCGCCGAGCGCAGCTTCGACCGTGCCGACGCCGAGCACTTCGGCGTGGGCTACGCCCCGACGGGCTGGGACGCGCTGCTGCGCCACCTGCAGGGTCGGGGCTTCACGCAGGCGGAGCTCGTCGCGTCGGGGCTGGTCAGCCAGGGGCAGCGCGGTATCTACGACCGGTTCCGCGGACGCCTCGTGTGGCCGATCCGTGACGTCACGGGCGCGGTGATCGGCTTCGGCGCGCGCCGGCTGTACGACGAGGACCAGGGGCCCAAGTACCTCAACACCCCCGAGACGTCGCTCTACAAGAAGTCCCAGGTCCTGTACGGGATCGACCTGGCCAAGAAGTCCATCGCGCAGGGCAAGCGCGTGGTGATCGTCGAGGGCTACACCGACGTCATGGCCGCCCACCTGTCCGGGGTGGACTCGGCGGTGGCGACCTGCGGCACCGCGTTCGGCGGCGACCACGCCAAGGTGGTGCGCCGCCTGCTCGGCGACACCACGGCGGGCGGCGGCCTGCAGCTCGCGTCGGGGGCCTCCCTGGGCGGCGAGGTGATCTTCACGTTCGACGGCGACGCCGCCGGGCAGAAGGCCGCCGTGCGCGCGTTCGGAGAGGACCAGCGCTTCCACGCCCAGACCTTCGTCGCCGTCGAGCCCGGCGGGATGGACCCCTGCGAGCTGCGCATGTCCCGCGGCCCCGAGGGGGTGCGGGCGCTGGTCGACGGGCGGCAGCCGCTGTTCGAGTTCGTCATCCGCACCACCCTCGACACGTTCGACCTCGACACCGTCGAGGGGCGCGTCGGAGCCCTGCGCGCGGCCGCGCCGCTGGTCGCGGGGATCCGTGACCGGTCGATGCAGCTCGGGTACTCCCGCTCGCTCGCGCGCTGGATCGGCATCGACACGGAAGACGTCCGCCGCGAGGTCGCGCGGGCCGCGTCGTCGCCGTCGCGCGGCGCCCGTCAGGACCAGCGCCGGGACGCGCGCCCGGAACCCGAGGCCGCCCCGGCGACGCCCGTGCTCGCCGCGCCCGACCCGCGCGACCCCGTGGCCCGGCTGGAGCGCCAGGCCCTGATCGTCGTCCTGCAGTACCCGCAGCACGTGCCGGCGTCGTTCGACGAGCTCGGCGACGACGCGTTCGGCGTCCCCGCCTGGCGTGCGGTGCACGACGCCGTGCGCGCCGCGGGCGGCGTCGCGGCCGGCCGCGAGGTGGGCGGGGGCCGGTGGGTGGAGACCGTGACCGAGCAGGCGCCCGAGACGGCGGTGCCGCTGGTCACGGAGCTCGCGGTCGCGCCCGTGCCGGAGGACCGCGAGTCGGTCATCGGGGCGTACGTGGCCGACGTCGTGCGTGCCCTCGTGGACCTCGGCCTCACGCGCCGGATCGCGGACGCGAAGAGCCGCCTGCAGCGCCTCGACCAGGAGAAGGACCCGGAGGCCTACCAGCAGGCGTTCACCGACCTGCTCGCCATCGAGCAGCAGCGCCGCACGCTGCGGGAGCGCGGCGAGTCCTGACGTCCTGCCTGGACGGTCACAGACTCCGCGTCAGGAACAGCGTGTCGCCGTGGACGTCGTCCGGCTCCACGCGGCCGGACGCCACGAAGCCCACCTTGGCCAGCACCCGCAGGGACGCGACGTTCCAGTCGCGGACGGTCGACCACAGGCGTCGATGACCCGACTCCCGCGCCCAGCCGACGACGGCCTCCGCCGCCTCCGTCGCGTACCCGGCGCCCCAGGTTCGCCGGAGCAGCTCGTAGGCCACCTCCGGCTCGTGGGGCCCGACGGCTCCGTCGATCAACCCGCAGTACCCGATCACGTCGCCCTCGCCCCGGCGTTCCACGGCCAGCAGGCCGAGCCCGGGCGCGCGGGAGCCGTCGCGGATCCACGCCTCCATCTCGTCGAGCGTGGGGCGGTCCGCCTCGTCGAGGCGGCGGTGCGGCGGGACGCGGGGGTCGCGCTCGGCCCACAGCTCGCGCTGGACGGCGGCCTCCGGGACGCGCCAGGGTCGCAGCCGCAGCCGTGCGGTCTCGAGCGCGAGCTCCGGCCCCCGTGCCGACAGGACTCCCATCCGCCGACCCTAGCGGCCGGCGGACGGGAGCCGGGTGTCGCGTCGGGTCACCTCAGGTGCCGGGCGAAGAAGCGTGCCGCGTCGTCGCCGGCGAACGCCGGGACGCCGGTGTGGCCGCCCAGGTTGGCCTGCAGCGTCTTCTCCGCCGAGCCGAGGGCGTCGAACAGGTCCAGGGCCGCCTGGCGGTCGTTGCCCTCGTCGTCCCACTGCAGCAGCACGTGCACGGGGATCGTGACACGTCGGGCCTCCTCGAACGTGGCCCGGGGGACGTAGCTCCCGGCGAAGAGCCCGGCGGCCACGAGGCGCGGCTCGACCACCGCCAGGCGGACGCCCAGGGCGATCAGCCCGCCCGAGTACCCCACGGCCCCGTCGACCTCAGGCAGGTCGAGGAGGGCGTCCAGGGCGGACTGCAACTCCGGGGCCGCCTGGTCGACCAGCGGGAGCACCAGGCGGTCGATGAGGTCGTCGGTGACCGGCTCGCCGGCCGTCAGCGCCCTCCGCAGGTCCGCGCGGGCCTGGTCGGCGCCCGGGAGCGGCGGCCGGTCGCCGTTGCCGGGGCCCTCCAGGGCGACGGTCGCGATGCCGTCGGCGGCGGCGTGCAGCGCGCGTCCCGCGAGCCGCGGGTACATCCGGTCCAGGGCGAGCCCGCCGGGCTGGCCGAGCAGGATCAGGGGAGCGGGGTCCGCCGGCGTGGCGGACGCCGGCGTCCACAGCACGCCGGGGACGGCGTCGAGGGTGAAGCGGCGCTCGAGGACGCCGTCGTCGAGCTGCTGCTCGGCGGTGAAGGTCAGGGACGAGCTGGGTGTGGCGTTCATGGTCGTGCCTCTCGGGAGTGCTGGCGAACGGCGCTCCCGGGCGACCTATCGCCCGACCATGACTCCGCGGAGGAGCACCTGTGTCGATCCGTTCACGGGTACCACCTCCTTGCTCTGTCTCGCACGGCCTCCGCGAAGCTATCAGCGGGCGCGGCGCGAGCTCAACGAGTTTTCGGTCACGGGCACGGTCATGCCTGACCTGAAGGTGCGAGGCTGCCGTGCACCATGGCGCGGGCGAGGCGGCGGGTGGTGGCGGCGTCGACCGGGACGGCGCCGGTGACCAGCGTCAGCAGCGCCCCGCCGTAGAGCAGGACCAGCGTGGGCACGGCCGCCGGGTCGACGTCGAGGCCGGTGTCCGCGTGCATCGCCGCGGTGAGGTCGGACGCCTGGGTCGCCAGCCCGGCGAGGGCCTCGGCGAGCGCCGGCCGGCGACGGGCCTCGAGCTGGAGCTCGGCGATCGCGAGGTAGCGGTCGCGGTGCCGGGTCGCGGCGTCGAGCAGCGAGGTGGCGAGGAGGTCGGTCATCCGCTCGAGCGTCTCGGCGCGGCCGTCCTCGCCGGCGAGCCGGCCGCCACCGAGCGGCTCGGCCGTCACGGACGCCTCCGTCGCGGCCCGGGCGTCGGCGAGGTGCAGCTCCACGATCCGCTGGGCCGTGGCGACCAGCAGCTCCTCGCGGCCGCGGAAGTAGTTCGCGGCGGTGCCGGCGGGAAGGCCGGCGGCGCGCTCGACCGACCGGTGGCTGAGGCCGTGGACGCCCGCGCCGACGAGCAGCCCGACGGCGGCGTCGGTCAGCGCGCGGCGTCGTTCGGGGTTGCTCCGGGGCACGGGCGCCAGTATGGCAAGATCTATACCACCACGCACGTAGTGGTATAGATGCGGAAGGTCGAGGACGGTATGACAGGGACGGCGATCGTGGTCGGCGGCGGGATCGGTGGGCTCGCCTCCGCCGTCGCCCTGGCGGAGGCGGGCTGGGGCGCGACGGTGCTCGAACGGGCGCACCGGCTGGGCGAAGTGGGTGCGGGGGTGGCGCTCACCCCCAACGCCGTGGCCGCCCTCGGCGGGCTGGGGCTGGACGGCGACGCCGTCGCGGCGATGGGCCCCCGTACCTGGGCCGCGGGCACGTGGGACGCGCACGGTCGGTCGATCCTGCGCCTGCCCGACGACCCGGCCGCGGACGCCGACACCGCGCTGCGCGGCGTGCACCGCGCGCGGCTGCACGGCGCCCTGCTGGAGCGGGCTCGCGCGCTCGGTGTCGACGTCGTGACGGACGCCCGCGTCACGTCCGTCGATGCCGGCGGCCCCGCCGCGCCGGCCCGCATGCAGCACGCCGACCGCGCGGGGTCGGAGGTCGAGCGCGAGGCCGACCTCGTCGTGGGGGCCGACGGCGTACGCAGCGCGGTCCGTGCGGCGCTGTTCCCCGACCATCTCCCCGCGTACTCGGGGTTCTCGAGCTGGCGGGCCGTCGTCCCCGGGCTGTCCGCCGAGCCGAGCCTGCGGCAGTACTGGGGTGCGCGCGCGGAGTTCGGCTCGATGCCCGTCAGCGACGGCGCCACCTACTGGTACGGGTACGTGGCGATGCCGGAGGGCACGCGCCTCGACGACGAGCACGCGGCCGCCGTCGAGCGGTTCGCGGGCTGGGCGCCGGAGGTGCAGCACGTGATCGCAGCGACACCCGCCGGGCGCGGTGATCCGCCACGACGTGCACCATCTGCCCGGCGGGCTGCCGCGCTACGTGCGCGGGCGCGTGGTCATGGTCGGCGACGCCGCGCACGCGACCCTGCCCACGATGGGCCAGGGAGCGGCCACCGCCCTGGAGGACGGCGTCTGCGTGGGGCGCATCGTGGCTGCAGGCGTGGCGTCCGGGCAGTCGCTCGGCGCTGCGCTCGCCGCGTACGACGCCGCCCGCCGCCCGCGCTGCCGGGCGCTCGCGCGGGCCTCGGTCGTGAGCGGCAGGTTCGGGTCGCACCTGGGGCCGCGCTGGCAGGGGGTGCGCAACGCCCTGATGCGCCGCACCCCGGCGTCGGCGGTCACCCGCGGCACCCGCGCCGTCATGGGCTGGACGCCGCCTGCCCTGCCGTGAGCGGTCAGGCGGCGGCGGCCTCGGCGCGGGCGCGGCGCTCGCGGGCCTCCTGCAGGTCGGCGGGCATGAGCGCGGCGAGCACGACCAGCACCGCGGCCACGGCCACCAGGAGCACGAAGACGAGGTGGATCGCGGACATCAGGCCCGGGCCCACCGGCGTGCCGTCGGGGCCGAGGGTCGTGCGCGCGTTGACGATCGCGCCGCAGACGGCCACGCCCACCGCGGACCCGAGGGAGCGCGCGAACATGTTGGTGCCCGTCACGGCGCCCCGCTCGGTGAACGACGCCTGCGACTGCGCGGCGATGAGCGTCGGCACGGCCGTCAGGCCCATGCCCGCGCCGATGACGAAGCAGGCGCCCGCGACGGCGAGCACCGACGTCCCGGAGGCGAGCAGCAGCGTGAGCGACGTGCCGACCACGACGAGCGACGTGCCGATCACCGCGGTGTACCGGAAGCCGATCCGCAGGTAGAGGCGGCCGGCGTTGGACGCCGACAGCGGCCAGCCCACGGTCATCGCGGCCAGCGCGAAGCCGGCGACGAGCGGGCCGGTGCCCAGCACCGCCTGGGCGTAGATCGGTACGTAGGTGGACAGGGCGAGCACGACCACGCCCACGAGCAGCGAGACCGTGGTGGACACGCCCACCACCCGGCGGCGCAGGATGGCGAGGTCCACGATCGGGTGCCGGGTGCGGCGCGCCTGCACGGCGAACGCGGCGAGCAGCAGCACCGCGACGGCGAAGATCACGACCGACGGCAGCGAGCCCCAGCCCCAGCGCGTGCCGCCCTCGAGCAGGCCGAGCAGCAGCATCGTGCTGCCGCCCGCGAGGAGCGCGGCGCCGAGGTAGTCGATCGGCTCCCGCTCGCCGGTGCGTGGCGCCTCGTGGTAGCGGCGCGCCAGCATCCAGGCGGCGAGCGCGCACAGCGGGATGTTCACCCAGAAGATCCAGCGCCAGCTCGTGAACTGGGAGAACACGCCGCCGAGCGTCGGGCCGACGACGGCGGAGATCGCCCACACGGACGCGAGGTAGCCCTGCGTCTTCGCCCGCTCCTCCAGGGTGTAGATGTCGGCGGCGATCGTCATCGACACCGGCATCACGGCGCCCGCGCCGAGCCCTTGCACCACGCGCCCGGCGATCAGCACGCCCATCGTCGGCGCCGCGCCGGCGAGCACCGACCCGGCGAAGAACAGCGCCACGCCGGCGAGCATCAGCCGCTTGCGGCCGAGCACGTCGGCCAGCCGCCCGAACACCGGCGTGCTCACGGCCTGGGCGAGCAGGTAGGTGGAGAACAGCCAGGGCAGCTGGTCGAAGCCGCCCAGCTCGCGCGCGATGGTCGCCGACGCGGTGGCGATGATCGTCGCGTCGAGCGCGACGAGCGCCGTCGAGAGCATCAGGGACAGCAGGATGGGGCCGCGCTCGGAGCGCAGGCCGACAGAGGCATGACCGGTCGTGGGCACGTGAGGCACAAGCCGGGCGCCTGCGGCATGTATTCCCGAGGCGGCCGTCGACCTGGTCCGCCGGGGCTTCCGCAGGTCATGGGCCACACTGGGACCTCTCCCACGACCTGGAAGGACGCACCGTGACCACGCCCGCACCGCTGTACCTCGACTGCGACACGGGAGTCGACGACTCTCTCGCCCTCGCCTACCTCCTCGCGTCGCCCGAGATCCGGCTGGTCGGCGTGGGGACCGTCAGCGGCAACGTCGACGCCCGGCGTGCCGCCACCAACACGCTGGACCTCCTGGCGCTGGGGCGCCGTGACGACGTGCCCGTCGCCGTCGGCGCGCACGACCCGCTGCGGGGCGTCTACGGGGGAGGGGCGCCGGGCGTCCACGGCCGCAACGGCGTGGGCGACGTCGTCCTCCCGTCCTCCGGCGGAGCGCCCGAGGCGGTGTCCGCGGCGGAGCTGCTCCTGCGCCTGTCGGACGAGCACGCCGGGCGCCTGCGCGTCGTCGCCGTCGGCCCGCTGACCAACCTCGCCCTCGCGCTGCGGGCCGACCCGACGCTCCCGGAGCGGGTCCTCGACGTGACGGTCATGGGCGGAGCGGCCCTGCACCCGGGCAACGTGTCGCCGGTCGGCGAGGCGAACATCGCGTGCGACCCCGAGGCGGCCGCCGAGGTGCTCGCCGCCGACTGGGACGTCACCCTGGTGCCGCTCGACGTCACGATGGCCAACCTGCTCGAGGAGACCGACCGCAAGGCGCTGCTCGAGGCGGGCACCGCGCTGGCCCCGCGGCTGGGCGAGGTGCTGGACCTGTACTTCGGCTTCCACGCGCCCACGTTCGGCCGCCGCTGCTCGGCGCTGCACGACCCGCTGGCCGCGGCAGTCGCGGTGGGCGGGGTGACCCCGACCGTGGCGCCGCGCGTGCCCGTGGTCGTCGACGCCACCGACGGCCCGGGCCGCGGCCAGACGGTGTGCGACCTACGCGGCCGGTACGCCGGGTACCCCGACGTGCCCGGCGCGCGCACCCGCGTCGTCCTCGCCACCGACGCCCCGCTCGCCCCGCACCTGATGGAGCGCCTGCTCACCCTCTGACCGGGCACGACGAAGGCCCCTGTCCTGCGTCGCAGGTCAGGGGCCTTTCTCGCTGCTCCCGCGGTTGGACTTGAACCAACGACCGTCCGATTAACAGTCGGATGCTCTGCCAGCTGAGCTACGCGGGATCGCTCGGTCGTCCGGCACGTGGCCTTCGAACCGGGAAGAACATTACCAGGCTCACACGGGTAGTCCGGACGCTCCCCGGACCCTGGACTCCGTGGCGTCCACCACTCGGGCGACCCTCGGGTCGTCGAGGTCGACTCCCTGCCCGGCGACCGCCTGCGAGAAGAGCGTGCCGTCCGCGGTCCGCCGGACGGCGACCTTCACGTCGCCGCCGGGCACCGCGACCGTCTCGGCCAGCACCACGGACCACTGGACCCGCTCGCGCAGGGCCTGGGGGAACGAGGTGCGCTCGGCGTCCACGAGCCGCAGCACGGTGTCCGGGGCGGCGTCCACCCACTCGATCGCCAGCTCGGACCGCTCGGGGTCGAACACCCCGCGGTCGACGTCGCACCACGGGCGCCGTGCCACGGGGTCGCCCGTGCCCGGGCCGACGACGACCAGGTCGGCCGTCGTCGCCACGGCCCAGCGGTCGTCGGCGAGCTGCGCGGACGCGAGGACCCGCTCCCCGGGGGCCAGGGGGAGGGCTCGGCGGAGGTCGTCGGGGAGGGCGGAGCGGCGGAACCACATGGCGCCACCGTAGCGATCCCGGCAGGGGCGTGCGGACCTGCTCGGCCGGAAGCCACGGCCGTTCAGCTCGCGGCGCTCTGCTCGTCGTCGCCCACCGGCCGGGCCGGCTCCTGCGCTGCCTGCTCGCGCTCGCGCTTGAGGCGTGCCTGCTCCACGAGCCACCGCATCTCGGGGTCGTCGTCGGGGTCGGCCGAGGCGGTCTCGTCGACCTCCCAGGTGCGCCGCCGCCCCGGGTACTGCGCGGGCGGCACCGGCCCGGCGGGGTACCCGGTCCGCGGTGCGGGGCGACGGTCGGCCCGGGCACGCCGGCTCACGACGATCCACGCGACCGACCCGGCGAACGGGAGCAGCAGGATGATGAGGATCCAGAAACCCTTCTGGATGCCGCCGCCGTCCTCCTCGTCGGACTGGACGACGTCCACGAGGGCGTACACGACGAGCGCGAGGTAGGCCAGCATCGGCAGCACACGGAGCATGGCCCGGGAGAATAGCGGTTCGCGTGCTCCCCGTCACCGCCTCTTCGCAGGTCAGCCCCGCTGGTCGCGGGGGAAGGTCGCCCACACGTGCTTCGCGGGGCCGGACGTGTACCACCCCACGTGGGCCGAGAGCCGTTCCGCGATGAGGAGGCCGAGCCCGCCGTGACCCGGGGGGCGGCCGCCGTCGACCCTCGGCACCCCGGCGGCGTCGTGGTCGACGACGTCGAGGAGCCAGGTGTGCTCGTCACGCAGCAGGCGGACGACGGTCGGCGGAAGGCCGTGCAGGAGGGCGTTCGTCGCCAGCTCGGAGGCGATCAGGACGATCTTCTCGGCGGTGTCGTGCATCGCGGTGGCTCCGTCGCCCGAGGACCCGACGATGCGGGCCAGGGCGGAGCGCAGCCTGCTGAGCTCGACGGAGTCGGCGAGGACCCATTCCGCGACGGGGGCGTACCCGGTCGGCGGCGGTGCCATCGGCACGCCGGACACGACGGACGGGTTGACGGTGTCGTCCAAGGACTCTCCTCCAGGAACCAGCGCGAGTTCGGGCGGCCGCCGGAGGACCGGCGGCGGGGTGGGTCAGGCGTCGTCGTCCCCGGAGTCCGGCGAGCCCTCGGTCTCGGCGAACCGGACGGTGTGCTCGAGCCCGGTGAGGGTGATGACGTCGCGGACGGCGGCCGGCGCGCCGACGAGCAGCGGCCCTTCCTCGGCGGTGCCCCCGAGGAGCAGCAGACGCAGGCCGGAGGAGTCGAGAAAGGTGACCCGGCGGAGGTCGATCGTCTTGGGGTGTCCGTCCAGGGACGCCCTGAGCATGTCGCCGACGTCCTGTGCGACGGCGACGTCGACCTCTCCCCAGACGATCCAGGTGCCGTCGTCGTCGTCGACGGTCGCACCGCCCGAACTGATACTCACGCATCCACCTCTGTCGATCTGTCATCGGCGTCGTCGTCTCGCGGTCGATCTCGCCCGTGCAGGGCCGATCCGGCCCCGCCGCCGCGGATGCGGTCCCGAGCGCGCGGGTGCCCCGTGCCGGACTTGAACCGGCGACCGATCGATTATGAGTCGACTGCTCTGACCAGCTGAGCTAACGGGGCGCGCGGCGAGCATACCGGCGCCGGGTCGCGGGGTGCGGCGCCGGGCCCGCCGCGGTGTCATGGGGGAGTGACCATCACCGTCAAGCGCGTGTACGACGACCCCGCCCCGGACGACGGCGCGCGGGTGCTCGTGGACCGGCTCTGGCCGCGCGGGATCTCCAAGGATCACGCCCACCTCGACCGCTGGAGCAAGGAGGTCGCGCCCTCGACGGACCTGCGGACCTGGTTCCACCACGACCCGGGAAGGTTCGAGGAGTTCGAGCGCCGCTACCGCGCAGAGCTCGCGGACAATCCGGAGGTTCCGGAGCTCGCGGCGCTGGGGGCCGGGGACCGGCGCCTGACGCTGCTCTACTCGGCGCGCGACACGGAGCGCAACCAGGCGCTGGTGCTGCGCGACGTGCTCGAGGCCTACCTGGAGGACGCGGCGTCCGGCTCGGGGGCCTGAGCCCTGCGTGCCCCCCGCGCGCGGTGCCCGAGCGCGTGGCCGGCCCGCTCGAGGTCGCGTGCGACGGCGCGGCGCAGCCGGGGCCCGAGAGGCCGCTCGACGAACCGGTGCACGAGGTAGGCGACGCCGAGCATGACGACGGTGACGATCGCGAACGTGACCCCGGCGGGCAGGTGGGGGCTGGTCTTGGCGATCATCCACTGCCCCCAGGACGAGTGCAGCAGGTACAGCGGGTAGGTCAGGGCGCCCACGACGGTGAGCCACCGCCACGACAGCCGGTCGAGGCGCGTGAGGGCGACGGCGGCGACGAGCGCGAAGCAGACGACGATCGCGACCCAGTACGTCTGCGGCCCGACCGTGACGTCGGTGCTGGTGGCGATCCGCAGGGACTGGCTGCGGCCGGACATCACGCCGGCGAGGGCGACGTTGAGGCCCAGGACGGACCACAGCACCAGCGAACGGCGTTCCTTGGTGAGCAGGAACAGCGCCATGCCGCCGGCGAACAGGGGCGCGTCGGTGCCGACCAGCACGGTGGACCACAGCGTGCTGCCGGACTGGACGGCGACGGCGGCGGCGACGGGCCACACCGCCGCGAACGCGACGAGGCGGTTGCGCGTCATCCCGAACGCGAGGAGCACCCCGACCAGCACGTAGAACCGCAGCTCGGCCCACAGGGTCCAGTAGACGGACTCGATGTCCTGGACGCCGAACGCCCGCTGGACCATCGTGAGGTTGGCGGCCGTCTCCGGGATCCCCACGTCCTTGTGCCCGGGGGCGACGACGACGAGCAGCAGCACGACGGCGGCCACGGAGAGCCAGTACGCGGGGAAGAGGCGCCCGACGCGGGACGCGGCGAAGGACCGCACGTCCCGGCCCCAGGCCGACATGAGGATGACGAAGCCGCTGACCACGAAGAACAGCTGGACCCCGAACGACCCGAACACGGCCAGCGGCTGGAGGTTCGGGAACGAGTCCTCGGTGCGGGCACCCCAGGCGGAGTGGTTCACGGCCACGTAGTGGTAGGCGAGCACCGCCATCGCGGCCAGGAAGCGCAGCCCGTCGAGCGCGGCCAGGCGTGGACGGCCCGTCGCGGGTGCGGCGGCGCGGCCCGGGTCGAGGGCGGGCGTCGTGGTTGACTCGGTCATCGGTCGTAGCATCGCTCGGCACGTTATCAAACCGTGATAATCGGCGCTCCCACCCGCCCACGACGTGGGAGAATGCGGGCCATGGCGATGCGAGAGATCCGGGTGCTGCCCGACCCCGTGCTGCGCACACCCTGCGATGAGATCACCACCGTGGACGACCGGGTCCGGTCCCTCGTGGAGGACCTCGTCGAGACCGTCGATGCCGACGGCCGGGCGGGCCTCGCGGCCAACCAGATCGGCGTGAGCCTGCGGGCGTTCTCCTGGAACGTCGACGACGAGATCGGCTACGTGCTCAACCCACGGATCGTGGACCTCTCGGAGGAGACCCAGGACGGCGACGAGGGCTGCCTGTCCGTGCCGGGGCTCTGGTACCCCACCACCCGCGCGTGGTACGCCCGCGTGGTGGGCACGGACCTCGACGGCAACGAGCTCGTCGTCGAGGGCACCGGCCTCATGGCGCGCTGCCTCCAGCACGAGTGCGACCACCTGGACGGCAAGCTCTACCTGGACCGTCTCGAGCGCACCGTGCGCAAGAAGGCCATGCGGGAGCTGCGCGAACGCCTCTGAGTTCCTCAAGGGGTGCTCAAGAGGACGCATGAAGTCTGCGTTTCCTCTCGCACCCCGGCCCGCCATCGGGCAGGATGTGTCAAGACGACACACCGTCGGAGCTCGCCGACCAGCAGGCCGACCGGTTCGAGGACGTAGGGGAAGACGGACCTCGGAACCAGGGAGGACAACATGGCTGGTGCGATTACCCGCGGTGTGCTGTTCGTGCACTCGGCACCCCGTGCGCTCTGCCCTCACCTCGAGTGGGCGGCGGGCAACGTGCTCGGGGGACGCGTGTCGCTGGACTGGACTGCCCAGCCGGCGGGGCGCGGTCTCTACCGTGCCGAGTACTCGTGGCAGGGCGCCCAGGGAACGGGTGCCCGGTTGGCCTCTGCCCTGCGGGGCTGGGACCACCTGCGCTACGAGGTGACGGAGGAGGCGAGCCACGGTGCCGACGGCGCACGGTGGTCGCACACCCCCGACCTCGGCATCTTCCACGCCATGACGGACGTGCACGGCAACGTCGTCGTCCCGGAGGACCGTGTCCGGGCCGCGATGGAGTCGGCGCACGACGGCCGCGGCGTGCGCGAGGCGCTCGATCTCGCCCTCGGCACCGCCTGGGACGACGAGCTCGAGCCGTTCCGCTATGCGGGCGCCGGCGCCCCGGTCCGCTGGCTGCACCGGGTCGGCTAGCCCGCGTCCCCACGGCTCCCCGCCCCACGACCGGTCCGCACGACGACGCCCCGCCCCGGCAG